>CAYRTN010000122.1:0-4396 GCA_964427235.1 uncultured Chthoniobacter sp.
ACATGATCACAGCTGCTGCATCCGGTAATACAACGACGCTTCGCAAAGACACCGTGGGCGTCTACGAGGCGGCCTCGTTCCCAAGCTACACGCTGAGCGGCACGGACGGGTATCCGACGACGATGGATCCTGACTACAAAATGCTTGTCGGCTATGCTGCCAATGCAGACAGGAAAGAAGATTGGCTCACCAATGCACTTCCCTTACAAGACTCGCAACAGCCAGAAGGCAGTGCATCCTACGCGAGCATCAAATCCTTGCTCCCAGCCAATCCCTTGGCCCGCGATGCCAACGGGTTCACCATCACCGGCCACATTGATGGCACCTCTGCCGCGCATACGGCAGGTGACATCCCTCTTTCGGCGATTGGACGAGGGTCAAGGTTGTTTATGGGCACATACGATAACACGGACGTGTTCTTCAAGGTAATGCAGGCCGCCATAGGCGGTGTTGCAAACTAAAGAAAAATCCGAATCAACTAAAAGCAACAGGCGCTGGGCAACCAGCGCCTGTTTTGTTCGTAGGGGGAAGGTTCTTGTCAAAGAGGATAGACGTGCATAGCGCTAATTTAAGAGCCTTTGAGGATGGTTTTTGCGGTTTCTGGGAGCGGATTGGGAAAGGGCTTTCTTGGCTAATGGAGCTCTCGCAGACTGTCTTTTTAAGATCAGCGATGGGTTTTTATGGATCTGAAAAAATCTGGAACCATTTATGAAAGAATAAGTACGGATTCCTCTTTTCGGAAATGTGCTTGGAACATTGTTTCCACCTTGATCGGTGGAGGCGCTGGCCACCAGATCCGATCTTGTTTTTCCCCTCTGTCCGCGCGCTATCGCGCGGGTGTTCTCGGGAGATTCCTCCGATCAGTCCCCAAATTTAGGGCAAAAGCTCACCGTCCCAGCGACGAAGTTCAGGGCTTAGGATCGGGCGCGAAGAGGTATTTGTATTTCCCGTAGCCTTCCTTTTCGAGGTTTTCAGCAGGGATGAAGCGGAGCGACGCGGAGTTAATACAATAGCGGATTCCGGTTGGGGCGGGGCCATCGGGGAAGACGTGGCCAAGGTGGGAATTACCTTTCACGGAGCGCGCCTCGACGCGTTCCATTCCATGCGAGGCATCTTTTTTTTCCTCGATGCTCGCGGGAGTGATCGGTTTGAAAAAGCTCGGCCAACCCGTTCCGGAATCAAACTTGTCTTTCGAACTGAATAGCGGTTCGCCAGAAACGATGCAGACATAAATACCCTCGCGGTGGTTATTCCAAAACTCATTGCGGAATGGCGGTTCGGTCCCACATTGCATGGTCACATGCTCTTGGATCGGGGTGAGGGCGGGTTTGGTATCGTCGGCGTTCAAAGCGAGTGAGGTTGTCAGGAGTAAAAGGAAAAGCGATTGGATCATAATCAGAGTTCAGTTCGAGACTCAATGAAGGGATTGAGCCCGGGGAGGGCCGAGAATTTCGGTGAGGATCATGGCTTGACGGGTTGTGCCTCTGCCGTGAAGCAGGGAGGCCCAGCGATTTGATCTTTTGTGGGAAACGCGCGGAACCTGATGCCTTATGGGGGCCGTGGGTGGAGGGGTAAGATTTTGGCGGACGGCGGAGAGGGGCGGTAATGGTGGCTCCAATGTGGGTGGAGTGAATTGGGTTGGCTTCGAAGCAGGCTCCACAGACAGGGGGAAGCCGAAGGTCTCCATGAATTCCCGCAGCGATTCCTCGGTTTGCTTGGTCTGCTGTGGCTCGACGGGGTGGGGGTGCGATGCGGGCGCCTGCCCCTCGCTCGCCAGACTCTCTATGCGGCGTTTTTCACGCTGCTTGGCGGATTTGTCGATGAGCCAGTTGACGAGGCTGATCGCGCCAATGATGAGAATCAGTATGAGTTGCTGTTCCATGGCGGATCAGGCGGCGGACTCGGATTTTGCAATAGAGGCCCGCATGGACGTGTCGGACTCGAGGTTTTTCATTTTCACGTAATCCATGATTCCCAAGTTGCCGCTGCGGAAGGCTTCGGCCATGGCTTGGGGAACTTGGGCTTCGGCCTCGACGACTTTGGCCTGCATTTCTTGTGTGCGGGCTTTCATTTCCTGCTCGGTGGCCACGGCGGCGGCGCGTCGCATCTCGGCCTTGGCTTGGGCGACGACTTTATCTGCCTCGGCTTGTTCGGCCTGAAGTTTCGCGCCGATATTATCTCCGATATCTACGTCAGCGATATCCACCGAGAGAATCTCAAAGGCGGTTCCGGTATCGAGTCCCTTATCTAATACGGTGCGCGAAATGCGGTCTGGGTTTTCTAGGACATCTTTATAGGAAACAGCGGATCCAATCGAAGTGATGATGCCTTCGCCGACTCGGGCGATGATTGTTTCTTCGGTGGCGCCGCCGACGAAGCGATTGAGGTTCGAACGTACGGTGACGCGGGCGCGGACCTTGACTCCGATTCCGTCGCGGGCGACCGCGTCGATGGTGGTTTTGCCGGTAGTTGGGTTCGGGCAGTCGATGACTTTCGGATTGATGCTGGTGCGGACGGCCTCAAGAACGGTTTTGCTAGTGCCTTTGATAGCGAGATCGATCGCGCAGGCGCGGTTGTAATCAAGGACGATGCCCGCTTTATCGGCAGCGATGAGAGCGAGAACGACGTGGGCCACATTGCCGCCAGCGAGGAAATGAGCTTCGAGAGGATCCGTATCAATCGCGATGCCTGCCTTCACCGCTGTCACCCTGCTATCGACAATGAGGCCGATCGGAACTCGGCGGAGGCGCATCCCGATAAGCTTAGCGAAGGAGACGGGAGCGTCCGCCAGCTTGGCGCGGAGCCAGGTTCCAAAAAAATTCAGGAGGATTACGACGACCACCAATCCAACAACGAGGGATGCGGCTAAGAGAAAATAGACGGCAAATTGAGAAATCATAAGCGTGTGTGTTTTTGTCAGCGGGAAGATGGCACACCTCATCCTGTTCGCCACAAAAATAATTCATTTTTTGTCATCCCGCATCCACTTCCCCGCTTGCAGAGTCGCCCCATAGCGGGATATGGCTATGGCATATGAGTAAGAAGTCCATCCACGCCTCCGGTCCAGTGAACAAGACCGCCGTGCTGTTGACCTGCGCTTGCGTTGTTCTTTTGGCCATCTTTCGAGTTTTGCACGCGACGGTGCTGCCTGAGTGGCCAAATTTTTCCCCGATGGCAGCGGTCGCATTCTGTGGGGGATTCCTGCTGCCCGGTTGGATGGCTTGGGGTGTGCCGCTGGGTGCGCTTTTTATCTCGGACTTATTGCTGGCGGCTTTTCTCGGCTATCCCGCATTCGGGCTCGGCCAAACGGCAGCATGGCTTTCTCTGGCGCTCATCGTTGCCATTGGACGCGGACTTGCCGCGCGTTCGATTCACTCGCTGACGGGCATATTCTCCGGTCTCTTTGCGGGAGGGATTCTATTTTACTTCATCACCAACGCCGTTTGCTGGCTCACCATGCCTGCGTATCCACGCGGCCTCGACGGTTTGTGGATGTCGCTCACGACTGGATTGCCGGGCTACCCGCCATCCTGGCTCTTTTTCCGCAATTCCCTTATCTCGGATTTCCTTTTCGGGTCGACCCTGCTGGCCCTTTGGTCTCTAGCTCAGTCTCGCCAGCAGACCGCCGTCCGCAAAAATCGAAGCGAAGCTTAGGTTGCGGAATTGGGGTTTGTTTAAGGCACAAGAAAACCCACATATATATGAGCAAGAATAAGCTGATAGCAAACATCTTTGCGGTAGCCGTTTTAGCCACAACCCTAGCCGCGAACGCCTCGCTGGCGGTTTACGGCTAAAAAGGAAGTTCAACGACAATCGGTGGCAACCAAAGCACTGCCATCGCACACACAGGGACGATGATACTCGATTTGGAGACGATGTCGGGAACGTATGCGGGACAGTTTGCGATGGGTAGTGGAAAAACTGCAAAGACGTATTTTATCACTCGCCCACTCGCAAGTGGCATAAGTACGCAAGTTTCGGGGCCAAAGGGAAGCAGTTACATGGTTATGGCGAAGGCAGAGACCCCCGGCACCCAATACAAAGGTTCAGTGGTGCATTTTGAGGGAGCAAAAGGACTCAATAGTCTCCAAACAATCAAGACAAGTGTAACGAAAGAAACGAAGTTGATCCCCAAGACGCTAACAGCTCCCGCTTTTATCATTACCGAGAATGGTACCGAAGACTATGTCACAGAGATCAGTGGCATCTTTAGATTCGATAGCACCAAAACAGTTGGCTACAACAATGCAGGGACGTCTTTAGCACAAGCCGTGACCGAGATGGAGAATGCCTCCAAAGCGAAAAACTATCCGCAATGGGATACAAGCACATTGCCTATTATGTCACCGGCACCGACAACGAATTCTGGAATGGTTGTAGTGGCGGGTGGCACTCT
>CAYRTN010000122.1:4406-5433 GCA_964427235.1 uncultured Chthoniobacter sp.
TCGGGGTTGGCAGGGCAAAATGTAGCGAGTTTCCAGATTGGGAAATACGAAGTGACATGGGGAGAGTGGAAATCCGTGAGGGATTGGGCGGTGAGTAACAACAAAGGGTACGATCTGGCAGGAGTGGGGAATACATACCCATCGCGACGTGCCGATAATTTTCCAGTGTGTTATGTGAGTTGGTATGACGTGTTGAAGTGGTGCAATGCTAAGAGCGAGAAGGAGGGGCTGACGCCAGTTTATACAGTGAACGGAACGACATATAAAACGGGACAAGTTGCGCCAACGGTGGGTTCCACGGCGAGCGGATACCGATTGCCAAGCGGGAAAGAGTGGCAGTGGGCAGCGAGAGGGGGCGTGCAAACGCAAGGCTACAGGTATAGCGGGAGCAATGATGCGAATGCGGTTATGTGGTCTAACACCAATTCCTCAGGAGGAACAAAAGAGGTGGGAGCGAAGATGGCAAACGAGTTGGGAATATATGACATGAGCGGTAACGTAAACGAGTGGTGCGGGGACGTAGATGACGATCCCTCCATCCGACGTACCATGGGGGGAGTTGGCCCGGTGACACCGCAAGCGGCATTGTTGGTACATCCGGCGGCAGGTACGAATCTGACAGTCGATACAAAAACAGTGGGTTCCGTCTCTCTCGTAATTCCGAAAACTAGTTTGTGTTCAGCCAGGCGGTAATGAGGCTGATAGCGTGGACGGGATTGTGTGGCCTATTCACAAGGCTGCTCTGCAGTTCAGCAAGAAAGCAAAGGCACGACTTTGTGGTGGCGTTGCCGTGTGGAAGGTTGATGCGTGAAGACGAGGCGGCATGCGTTGGGGGGGGGAGACCAAATCGCTCACGCGCACGCGAGAGAGTTTTCTTATGATTCCACGCGCACGTGAGGGCGAAAAAATATCGAAGAGCTATCACTTCACGAGCACTCCCAAAAACAATGCTCAACTAAAATATCACAACAATTAGTCGACCCTTAAAAAAATTTCAACCCGTTTTCAGTTAATGCAATAGGCATGA
>CAYRTN010000123.1:0-5407 GCA_964427235.1 uncultured Chthoniobacter sp.
CACAAAAACGATTTCGGCTGGAATTTTGTAGCGCGCCAAGTTGCGCCTGCAGTGGCTGAGGAGTTCGGCGGAGGTCACGTTTGATGCCACGACTTCCGCCATCGAGATCGAGCCGAAATGCGCGTGCTGGCGGCATGAGACCCTTGCTTCAATCACGCTGGGGTGGGAGCAAAGAAGATTTTCGACTTCCTCAGGGAAAAATTTCATCCCCCCAATGTTGATAACAGTCTTGGATCGGCCTTGAAGGTAGTAGTAGCCTTCCTCATCTACGGAGGCGAGGTCACCGCTTGAAAACCATTCCCCGTCGCGGAGCGCGGCGGTTCTGCTTTTCCACGGGTCGATGTAGGCATCAAACAAGCCTGGGCCTTTGATGAGGAGATGACCTGTCGTGCCGGGCTCGGTGGGTTGTCCATCGTTGTCCAGTAAACGAACTTCGAAAGACGGCTGAGGACGTCCGATAGCGTTTTGGCGCTTTTCCGGCTCAATGTGGTTGAGAAATGGAAGGCCGACTTCAATGATTCCCAAAGCCTGAGCTGGGTAGATGCCGCTCGCATCCGCAAATCGCCGGGCCACGTCTTCGGGTATCGCCGCTGTTGTTGAAACCGCCAATCGAAGGGAAGGCCAGTGGATCTTTTCATTCCCCGCTGTGAGCATGATATAGTGGAATGGCGAGGCATAAAGCACGGTGACTCCATGGGTATTTGCGGCGGTCAGCAAATCTTCAGCAAGATGCGTTTCAGGAATAACAATTGCAGCGCCTTTCCAGAGATAAAGAAGAATCGAAACAGCAAAATGATGGGACATTCCTAGCACCCAAAGCACACGGTCGTTAGGTCCGATTTGGAGGCCGGAATTCGCAGCCGCGATCCTTGCGCGGATAGTCTCATGGGAGAGCAGGACCCCCTTAGATTCGCCGGTTGTTCCAGAGCTAAAGCGGATGAGGGCGGGATTTATTTTTTCGAATTCTTTTTGCCACGCAGGCTCACGTTCCACGCAGGTAGCTTCGAAAGTAAAGTGGCCAAACTCTTCCGAGCCGGTCATGATGCCGTGGAGGTGCAGGGATTTCACCAACGCATCTTGTTCGGAAGCGGAAGTCTCCGGCGCAATAGGAACAAAGCACGCGTTCGCCCTTAAAATCCCTAATGACAATGCCACGTATTGAAATCCATCACGGCAGCGAAGACCGATCCTTGCATACGAATCGAGGGTGTGTTTTTGTCTGAGTTCCTCGGCAACACGACCGCTTACGCTGTTCAGAAAACTATATGTATGAGAAACGCCTCGATCGACTACGGCGAGAGCGTCGGGATTTACGTTGCGAAATATTTCTTCAGCGATATTCACTTAGTTGGAGCCCTCCATCGCCGGTTTGATTTGATGTCTGGATATAAGCCATGAGGCTGCTGCTTTGCCTGCAGCTTCCCCAGTGGCCATACATGTGCCGATGACCCTTGCGGCTGCCTGGGCTTCGTGCGTCGAGGAAATGCAGCGACCAGCCATAAAAAGATTTTTGACATTTTGAGAACGAAGACATCCTGCTCGAATTCCGCATGATCTATTCGCTTCTGGGAAGCGGAATTTCGGACCGAGGGCTGTCTCTCTGAGTTCGATCGGCCATGAGGAAAGAGCCACCTCATCTTGATAGCGGGCTCCTGTTAGGACGTCGTGCTCCGTGAGTTCTTCGAGGCCCTTAACGCGATACCCCTCGCGAATTCCGGCTCGGGCTGGAAATGCGGATATGAATGCGGAGCGGAACGCCTCCAAATTCTTTTTGAGAAAGTCCGTGACAGCGACAGCGATTTCACGGCCATGCGTTTCCATTTGAGACAAGCTTGTTGGATCGCTAGGTTCGAGGCCCTCGGCGGGTAAGTCGATTGTTCCCCACATTTCCTGCGGCGATACGCCGATACGAAAGGCTACGCCTAACGCGGCCTTTGGGAGCTGGCTACCACTCACCGCATAGCTTATATCGTGGGCTATCGTCATCCTTCCATTGTCACTCATGTAGTCCGCGTCATCCCCGCCTAGCGCAATAATGTAAGCTGGGCGTTGTAGCTTGTGGAGTGGGGTTCGTTCGCATTTCGCACCAGCGAATTGAGCTATTTCGGCATCGCCCGTGGTATCGATAACGGCCGATGGTTCGCAATAGAAGCGGCCTCCTCTGCTACTCAATGCGATCGCCCCAATCACTCCATCTCCATTGCTGAGAACGGACGTTATTTCCGTGTGGAGCAAAACTGTCAAGTTCGGCAAAGACTGTACATAGCGATCGGCAAGGTGCGCAAATGAAGTTGGGCGGTGCAAGACAACATCCAAGCGCCCCATACGAACTGGCCCTCGAGCTCCTCCCTCACGTATGAGCCCT
The DNA here is from genome assembly GCA_964427235.1 of uncultured Chthoniobacter sp. Classification (GTDB taxonomy): domain Bacteria; phylum Verrucomicrobiota; class Verrucomicrobiia; order Chthoniobacterales; family Terrimicrobiaceae; genus UBA967. The sequence continues at coordinate 2,366 of CAYRTN010000123.1, forward strand.
TGGGTGAATTCCATCGAAAATCCGGAGTTCGAAACCAGAAGCGGCTCGTTTTCGGTAGCCCTTAATTGATAAAGACCGCAAATCGAGTGAACGTGGGCGGAAGTGGCCATGCCTCCGAGCATGCCTTGTCTTTCTACCAAGACGACGTGCGCGCCGCACCTTGCTGCGGCAACAGCTGCGGCCAATCCTGCGCTCCCGCCACCTGCGACCAAAATATCTGCCTTCATTGTAAAGCGGATCCCGTTAGGTCTTTTTTGACCTGCGCTAAGATTAAATCCGCCTCCGCTTCCGTTACAGCTCCATCTCTCCACGAAAATGTAACGGTTAGTTGACCATGGGATTCTCCAAAGAAGATGCCTGATCCCGGAGGAGCGGAGACCGAAGGAACGTGGTAGGCATCTGTTATGCGTGATCCGCACAGGTGGGAGTCGATAGGAGCAAATGCCCCGGTTGAGGAGTGAAAAAATGAGGTAATATGGCCAGAAAACTGGGTGCCAAGAAACTTCAAGTAAAAGAAAGAAGGTAGTCGGCGCATGAGTCTGAGAATCATCTCAAAGGCAGGACCTAATTCTTTACGTGTCATATCTTCAAATTGACTTTGCCCAGCATGAACAGCCGATTGGAGGGTGTTTAAATCTTCCCTTTTGAAGGAAAAAAAGAGCACGGTGACACGATTTTGGAAAGGGTCACTATTGGCCCCCTTCCGGCGCACTTGGACGGGAATGCTGCTAACGTAGTGCGTGGGATCGTTGCCGCGCGATAGAAAGGCTTGCCGATGACTTCTTGCAGCGCAAGCAAGGTAGAAGCTGATTGAAAAAAGGCCTGACAACACGGTGGCGCGCTCTTGGATTTTTATAGTTGTCTCTGGGTCGAACTTTAGAAGTTTATAGCGAAGTTTACAGGGGCCTGGTTTATTGCCGGCAAGGCTTCGATAATTATTGCTGACAAGTTCAAAAAAACGATCTGTGGCCGGTTTCGCTTTTTTCAGTTGAACCGAGATAGGAGTAGGTACCGCATGCTTGTTTTTATATGTGGGTAGTTTTCCACCTTTACAGGCTTCAATAAAGGTTTTCACAAGCAATTCTGCGCCCTTACCATCAAAAAGCAGGTGATCCCAAGTAAAAAGTAAAGTGCTTCCGCCCTCGCGCAACATGACTAAGTCTATGCGGAGATTTCGCACTCCTTCTTGGTCTTCCAGCGGGCTGTTCAAGAGATCTTCCGCTAGAAGGTGCAGTGATTTTACCTCTTTCGCGGCCTTGCCCATAACAAGAGTCTCGGCGCCCGTTTCTTTCCATAAATGGAGGCCGAGTATACGTTGGGTGTTGGCGCCTTCTCTCCAAGATGGAATAAGAGAAAAAACATTTCGTTTTACCTTGGCATTCAGCAGAGGATAAGTGTCACCGAACTTCATGGCCCCTGCTTCAATCGCAGTTATTTCTGGTACCCCCTCAAGGTGTACTTGGGTTTGACCGATAAGTCCATTTTGCCCTTGACTTTTCATCATTCGACTCAAAGCCAAAACAAAACAATCCGCGCCAGTTAAGTCCGCTAGTTTTTTGGATGTGAAATTCAAGTCAAAGGTTGTCTCAGATTCGAAAGATCATGGGGCAACATGCAATCGCTGCTCATTAAATCAGGCGTGCCAGATTATCAATCGTTGCGAGATTCTCCTTTGTAATCTTGCTTGCAGCTATTTGAACTCCAAATGCTTGCTCTATTTTTATTAGCAGTTGCATGGTAGCCATTGAATCCAAGCCTGCATCATACAGGTTTGAGAACTCATTGAAATCATCCCCTGCTTCAAGGATGTCCCCAGTAATAATTTCTTTTAGTCGATTTATTTTATCTGATTGAGAGACAATATCCATTTTGGTTTAAAAACAGCCCGATTGTGCCAAATAGTCATTATGCTTTCAATATTTATTGACCGACATCAGCAACTTGGGAGAATCATTGATACTCTATGTTTCCCGAGACGACGCGAGTTCCTGATTTAGCGCTTACATTGGCGTCATCTGAACTGGGGTTTAATGTTCACGCTGGGTTTCTGGATGCCCTAACAACTGAATTTGGCATCAGTCCTGGGTATATAGGGGCCGTGTCTTCTGGATCCTATGTTGGAGGACTGTATGCTGCGGGCGTTTCCGCGAGGGAAATTCACACGATCCTATCTTCAAATGAAATGCTTAAAAGTGTGATAGAATTGAAAAGCCCCCTGCGAGGTATGGGTATGCTATTCAATAAAGCCGGATTTACCGGGTTAATCAGTGGGAGAAAATTCGCCTTGTACTTAAAAAAGCATCTTGGGAACCGCAATATCGAAGATTGCGAGAACGCCGAACTTTCACTTGCGGTGACAAATCTCACTAAAGGATGTCCTGAAATTATTAAGAAAGGCCCGCTAGTTGATTTTATAGTCGCGAGTTGCTCGGTCCCTGGACTCTTCAAGTGTCAGAATATTGATGGACATGAATATTGTGATGGGGCTGTTTCGGACTCCTCTCCTTTTTATCACTTTTTGGAAGACTCAAGTATCCGTAGAATTATCGTTCACACCATAAGACATGACGAACGTCACGCTCGCAACACTTCGCCTAGTTCAATTGCTCGCGTTTTTGGACAATCACACCAAATTATAACAGATCGTATTATGGACTTATCCCTTGAATGCGCGAAAAGCAGAGGGAAAAAAGTTACGGTTCTTACGAGTATCGTACCCAGATTTAGATGGGGTAAGAGAGGTTCTCACGAAATACTATTTGAAGCAGGAAGAAAAACGGTTCTTGATAACATAAATCTATTGCGTGATGTGATTGGCTTAAATTTTCTCACGAAGAGCTAAAACATAATCAAAAAAATGAGATTGTGTATTCTGAGTCGGCTCAAGAGACACAATACTTCTCTGATCAGAAAAACAAAAAGCCGGCAGTATGAAACTGCCGGCTTTTGTTTTATTGGTGGGAAAGGCTTAGGATTTCTGCTCGAGGATAGCGGCCTTGACCTGCTCTGGAACCTGCTCGAAGTGCGATGGCTCCATGGAGT
>CAYRTN010000124.1:0-238 GCA_964427235.1 uncultured Chthoniobacter sp.
CGATGCGCTTTCCGACCTCGAGGACCGGGGCTTTCACCTCCTTGCGGCTGTCCTCCACCGAGCGGGTGAGGGATTTGAGTTTCGTCAGCGCGCCGGCCGCCGCGTCGAGATCCGCCACCGAGGCAATCGCCTTGATGCGCCCGCTCGCCTCCAACGCCATCGTTCTGGCGTTGAAGGCCGCAGGCGACAGCTCGATCTGCGGGCAGGGAAGACTGCCCGAGACAACAATTTCGAGCGT
>CAYRTN010000124.1:248-5360 GCA_964427235.1 uncultured Chthoniobacter sp.
AATTCCTCCCCTGACCCAGCGGCGACGAGTTCCTCTTGAGCGCGCTTGAGGGCTTTGGCAAGGCGTTGATCGGCCGCTGTGCTGCCAGCACTCGGCACCCAGTTCTTGTTCAACTTCTCGATCGCCTCGGGATCGAGGTCGCGGACCTCCAGCCCGGAGTGTTTGCCGACATGGACCTTGACGGTCGCCCAATCATCACCGGCTTGGGTGGTATCGACCGCCTCGGCTTCACGCACCGGCTCGGTCGGCTTGGCCGCCCCACGGTAGCTGGCTTCCTCGCCATTGGCCTCGCGGTCCTTCTTGCGGGTAAACTTGCCCGAGGGCTTGAGCGGTTCGGTTCCTTTGTAGGGAGTGCAGGCAATGATGTTTGCGTAGGTGTTTCCGTTGTCGGCGTGGTCGTGGGTGATGACGACCTGCGCGGGCTTCCCGAGGAGCGCCTCGGTGTCGAACTCGGCTTCCTCCGCTGCGGTCAGGTCACGCCCAAACCATTGGCGGATGAATTTGCGGAAGTTCGCTTTCTCGTTGAGGGATGGGGTGAATCCCCGGCTCCACACGCACTGGCGACTGCCATCTTCCCGCGCCGGAGCGTCGGTCTCATAGACAAGGCGAAAAACTTCGCTCTCGCCGAATTTGCTGGTCTGCTTGACTAATGGGGTCACATCGACGCACACAGCGCGAAAGGTTCCCTCTTCATGCGGGTTGAAGGCCCCGCCGCCTTTTTTTGTTAGTTTCATATCACTCTGGTTTGTTGTTTGTTGATCCGCGTTTTTTGGGATTGCGCGGCCCCCCTGGTCCCCTGCGGTCTCCTTGAGACCTAGCGAGGAAAAATTTTCACAAAGTCTGACGGATCAATTCATGCGCCCTCTTGCGTAGCTGCTCGGCGCGCTTGAGAAGTGACAGCGCCCGAGCTTCGAGCTTGCGAATCTGTTCCGAGTCTTTGGGCATCTGTGGTTTGTCGCTCATGGCTCAATCGAAATCCTCGTGGTTGTCCCAATCGCGCCCGAACTCCTCGCGGCGGTAGTAACGCTCCTGGCGGCGACGCTCTGTCATGCGCCCGTCGCGCCAGCCGATCGCGTAGCAAGCCCACATGGAGCCGAAGGCGATGGAGGAAAGCAGCACAGCCTCCCACGCGCTCATCGAACGACCTCCTCGGGAGGATTTGGGAACGGCATCCAGTGAGTTATTTCGGGATCGATCCGGCAGGCATTCAGCCACCGCCAGACGCGGCCATCGTGAAACCCAGCCTCCACATGGCCGTCCTCAGCCGCGACAATCACATCGGTGTCTGAGTCCGGCATTTGATCCTCCACGGAAAGCCAGCCGCTCATCGCACGACCTCCACCCGGCTTGGGACGCCGCCGAATTGTTGAGCGAAACGCTCCCGAGCCTCGAAGGCCGAAAACGCCCAGAAATACTCCCCCACCCTGTGCCGGAGAAAATTCAGCCCCTCGCAATGCCAGAGTCGCTTTTTCATCGGGCGAGCCTCCATGTGATGACCGCCAAAATGAGCGGCATGGTGAGGATTTGGAAAAAGTCGATTGCGTAACCGATACAACGGAGCGTGGTCTCGTAGTCCATCACGCGGCCCTCCCCCGGCTGCTCGCCTGTTGAAGCCTGTTGCCGGTCGTGATTTTCAAAGCCCGGACGACATCGGCCTCGTCGAACTTCCACTCACGCCCGACCTTGAATCCTGGCACTCGATTTTGTGCCGCCCATTTAAGGAGCGTCGGCCTGGCCAACCCGAGCCGTTGCGCCATCTCCGTCGCAGAGGTCATTTCTTCGCCCTCCTTTTTTCCGATTCCATTTGCTGGCGAACTGCTGCCGCTATGAGGCGGCTCACAGGTGTTCCAATCTTTTCACTCTTCTCCTTAAGGAACCCGAGTAGGTCCGTCGGGAGACTGATGCTTGTTTTGTCATACGCGGTGCGCATGGTCATACCAACTATTACTAGTCGCACCGAGGGGCAACAAAAATCGTCAATGGGGTGTTATCCCTATACGAAAATTTCTATTGACATCCGCATGGGGACTAGGTTTGCGGGCGAAAATATTTTTTTTCTGAATTTGCTTTTTGTAATACTTGGTATTACCGGTAAGGCATGAGTGATTCAGAAAAAGTGAAGAAATTTTCCATTTCGATGGAGCCCGATTTGATGAAGTGGGTGGATCAAAAAGTTAAAGACCTAAACAAAAAAGACAGGCGCCTGAAATCGAGCCGAAGCGCAGTAATCAGTGATGCGGTTGAACAGCTCCGGGCGCTTGAGTCAACCGGGCAATTTGATATTTCAAGGATAACACTGAATGATACGGGAAACGCAAACCCCCAGAACGATTCCAAGAGTATCATCGAACCATCCGGAATTTTAGATGGTGGATTATCAACTCGCCCGACTGTGATCTACCGCCGGAGTGGCAAGGCGAAGTGATCGACCTGACCGCCTAAAGCGCCCAGAACTTCTCCGCGTCCGCTTTTCGCACGCCCCGCGCATATTTTTCTTCGACCATCCGCGCCGAGGAATGCCCGAGGAAGTAAGCCGTCTTGGAACTATCCTGCCACATCGCCCGGTGCATGGATGCCGCCGTGTGGCGAAGGCAATTCTGAGGCCACTCCGCCCACTTCATCTTTTCTGCGAGAGCGGTGCGGGCGCGCTTGATGATGTCCTCGTTCATGCGCGGCCATTTCTTCGGCAGATGCCTACGGAGGGCAGGGAGGATTGGCACGAATCGCGGCCGTGGCTGGATGTCCGTGGATTTGCGGATCGGCACAAAGATTTCCTCATGCTCGATGTGCTTCGGCTCGCACCGCCACACCTCCGAGATTCGCATGCCGCCAAAAACTCCGAGCACGAGCCAAGCGCGGAGGCGCGCATCTTTTTTAGTGAGCGCCAGCAACCGCTTCACCTCCGCCACCGTCAAGAGGTGATGCTCCGGCGCGGCCTTCGGCGTGTCGATCTTGAGCACCGGATTGGTCGATGTGAGTTCGTAGCGAACCAGCCAATTCCAGACGAGCCGGAGATACACGAACCCTTGGTTCGCCGTAGTCCCCGACCACCCCGGCCGCGAGAGAAACGCATCGATGTGAATCGCTTTGATGTCGCGGAGTTCCTTCGCGCCATACTCCGCCACGAACTTCCCCCACCACCACTCCAAGAGCCGCCGGTGGTTCCCATCCTTCAGCTTCGGCATCCGCGCCAGGCAGAACTCCCGCCACCCCTGCGCCACCGTCATTCCCGCCGGGCCGGTGAAAGCCTCCGTCCCGCGAGTCTCCAGCTTCTCCAAGAGCGCCGCCTGATGAACCCGCGCCTCCGCCTGGGTGTGAAAAAATTCCCGCTTCGAGATGCCATTGATGCGCGAAAAAACCACGAAACGAGGCTCCCCCCGCACCGTAGCTGTGCGAATCGTCACCACTGGCTTGTTGCGTCGTGTTGCGCTTGTTGCGCTCATGGGGGCAATTTCAACCATTTGCCGTGCCATTTCAATCCATTTCGTGCGATACAGAAAAACGCCCGCCAAGCCAGTGTTTATGCGGTTCCAGGGGCTTCAGAAGGGGAGAGCCGACGACGGGATTTGAACCCGTGACCTATCGATTACGAATCAAATTTCGGTCTTTGTTTTGCAGGTATTTGCGTATGTGTTGCGCTCTTGTTGCGCGCAACTAGGCCAAAATTTCCTTCTTCTGCTCTACTCTTGCGCGGAGGGAGGCAAGGAATTCGCGTTCGGCGAGGTCGCGTGCCCAAGCTGGGCGGAATTGGTAGTGCGGGGAGTCTTTGAATTTCCACGCGCCGCCCCATTCGAGGCCGAGGCTTTGGCCTAGCGGGCCGAGTTCGTCGTAGAGGGCATGGCTGCCGTGGTAGGTTTTGCCGTCGGCTGAGAAAACGCCGAGGTCGATGGCGAGGCCGAAATTGTGGTTGCTGTAACCTCCACGGGCTTTGGTGACGATCGAGCCGGGGGCGGTGCGGCCTTTTGCATAGAGCGCATCCTGCTCGGCGTAGCTGCGGAGGCCGGAGATGGCTTTGACCTCGAGGCCGGACTTGGCGGCGATGGCTTTGGCGGCGACGAGGAAGGACCGCATGACCGGCTGCACCTGCGGGTGCAGGGTGGCGAGGACTTTCTCGGAGCGCGCGTCGATCATGCTTTTTTCTTGGCGCGAGATTTTGGGGTCGGCTTTTTGGCTGCTGGCTTTTTTACCGACTTCTTTTTTTTTACGACGACGGGCTCTGGCGCGGGGGATTCGGCCGGGCGTGGGAACATGAAGAAGCGGGCGAGGAGGGAGATCATTTGTCTTTGAGCGCGGGGAGGTTTTTTTGAAACTCGCCAAATGCGTTCCAGAGGTCGCGGTTCGCGGCTTCGCTGTTGCTCAGGCGTGGCTCGAAGCGGACCGTGGCGCGGAGGTGCAAAGTGCCAGCCTCGCCGATGCGGTCACCGAAGGGCGGCACGGGGACGGCCACGCAGGATGTCAGAGCGATCAGAGTGATAAAGATCCAGCCGAGCATCATGGCCAGCGCCGCGACCTGTTTTGGCGTCATTTGCTCTTGCGGAAAACATTGATCGCTCCGACAATCCCGAGACCCGCGGCAACGATGGCTTCCTGATGGTCGGGCTCGAGTTTCAGGCCGACTGCCGTGGCGACGAGGATGATGCCTCGCCAGGTGGAGTTTTCCGCGAGCCGGTCGAGGATGTAGTAGAGTGCTTTCATCCCCAATTGGGAAATGTCAAAGCCTTAGGGCCGCGCGGCGAGGATTTGCTCGATGCGCTTGGTGCGCTCGTCGATGCGGGCGAGGGTTTCCGCTCTTTCAGCCGCAATAGCCTCGATGTTACCAAGGCGAGCGTCTTGCCGCTCGTTCTCGCGTTGGAGATTGATGACTTTTTCAGGCAAAATTAGCCACCCGTTAAATGCCGAAAACGCCGCGACAAGTATTGATACTGCCGCTAACACTTCAGCATAGCTCATTCGGACTCCGCGATTTTCTGGCTCAAGACTCATAGTAATTCTTTGCTTTCCTGTTCAACTACTTCGCTTTCGTGCGGATGTTTCAGTTCTAAACGCGCAATTTCCGCTTCACACTCTTCTTGAGTCCCTACGAATAATTTTTCTTGGGTCGAAATTGCTTTG
>CAYRTN010000125.1:0-5339 GCA_964427235.1 uncultured Chthoniobacter sp.
TTAGACTTCCATGGGGCATCAGGTCTTCCTCCTGCTGGCCATTCCGCCAGTAGCATGATAAGCCAACAACGGGAAGGACACCGCCGATAAACTCTAATGAACCCCTCGCAACCCACGACATCGGATGAAAAAATGATGCGACTCGCACTCAAGGAGGCGCGAAAGGGAGTTGGAAATACGTCACCGAATCCTGCCGTGGGTGCCGTGCTTGTTAAAAATGGACGCGTGCTCTCGAGGGGATGGCACCGCGCCGCAGGCTGTCCCCACGCAGAAATCGAGGCCCTTCGCGCCTTGAAGAAACCCTCTGCAGCGAAGGGAGCGACAATTTACATAACACTGGAACCCTGCTCCACGCACGGTCGTACGCCGCCCTGCAGCGCCGCGATCATCGAGTCTGGAATCACCCGTGTTGTTTACGGAGCCCGCGACCCGAATCCGAAACACGCTGGTCGCGCTGATGAGATTTTGCGCCAATCGGGAATCGAGGTTGTTTCGGGTGTCCTAGAATCTGAATGCGAAAGCCTGAACCGAGCTTGGAATAAATGGATCCGCACAGGACTTCCCTATGTGATCGCGAAGACGGGCATGAGTCTCGATGGGCGTATCGCATCTCCTAAAGGAAGAAGATGGATCACCTCCGAGGCATCGAGAAGGGATGCCATGGAAATCCGCGCCGCCAGCGGAGCCATTCTTGTGGGAGCCGAAACCGTTCGCGCGGACAACCCAAGCCTCACTGTTCGCGACATCCCAGTGAAGCAACAACCCCTTCGCGTTGTCTGGTCACGCTCTGGAAATCTCCCTTCCGACTGCTATCTACTCACCGACGAACACAGGGAGAGAACCCTCGTCTTCCAAGGAAAATCTCTCAAAGAAGTTCTGCTGGATCTTGGTCAGCGCGGGGTCGAGCAAGTGCTGATCGAGGGCGGTGGACGAACACTTGGCGAAGCCTTTGACGAAGGCCTCGTGGATCGTGTTGTTTTCTATGTTGCACCGCTTCTTATCGGTGGAGAGACGCCATCCGTTGCAGGAAGCGGGGCTGCCGATAATGAGACGGCGATCAGGCTGGCCGAGCCATCCTATCAACGCATCGGAGATGATATCCGAATCGAAGGTGCCGTGGATTACTCTCCGCGCTTCAGCTCTAAAGGCTCTTGATCACTGGTACTGAAGGGCAGCGAGGCCGAGTAGAATCCAGAGAGGATCGAGCCGCGCTTTTTCGCTACCACCGAGTAATAAACCCAGCCATCTGAACGGAGCGTCAGATAAGCTATGGAGCCTTTCAGGTGCCCATCAACTTCGTAGTTCCCCATCGCACCGCTGATCTTGGACCCTTTTTGCTGAAAGTGAATCGCTCCCCACCCCGCATCACTCGCGGACCAATCTCCTGCGATATTGGCAGTGGCCGAGCCAGTGTTTGCAGACAACCAAGCGGAGGCGGCCTCGCTATTGCGAGCGTATTTTTCCTTAGAACTGCAACCAACGAGTCCGAGCGCGAGAAAACACAAAAGCGGGAGGATGAATGAATTCATGGCAAACGTTATATCGTCCCAGTATTGGAGAATAACAAGTGGAATGAGGCGGGCGCCATCAGGACGAAAGCCGATGCTCGAGCGCTGTGGATTTTTTCCACTTCAGAGCATTTTCGATCGCGAGAGTGATGTAGTTTTTTGCGTTTCCAACGGCCACCGGAAGCGTCTGCCCGCAAGCGAGGCCGGTCGCAATAGCCGCAGAGAACGTGCAACCCGTGCCATGGGCATCAATATTGCGGCGAAAAGGAGCCGTAAAAATCTCAAACCCCTGGCTCGTTGCGAGGATGTCGGTCGCTATTTTTGCGCGGAGGTGACCGCCTTTGAGTAAAAAAGCGCAACCGTGGCGATCAACGAGACTGGCACCGGCTGATTTGATTTCCTTAATATCACGGCAGGGCATTCCCGAAAGAATCCTCAACTCATCCAGATTCGGAGTCACGAGGGTAGCGAGAGGAAAAATCCATTCACGGTAGGCCTCAATCGCGGACGTCTTCAAAAGCGGATCGCCGCTCGAGGCGACCATCACGGGATCCACCACAAGCGGCGGGCATTTTTTTAAGCCCGAAAGTTCAGATGCGACGGCTCGGATGATCGATGTGGAGTACAGCATCCCTGTTTTGATCGCCGCGACAGGGAATGCTTCAAAACTCAGACGGATTTGCTCAGCAACAATAGCTGCTCTCACTGCCTGGATCGCGCTGACGCGCCCTGGAACCTCGGCTACGACACAGGTGATCGCCGTTTGCGCATACCCACCAAGCGCCGTGATGGTCTTCAAATCGGCCTGCGCACCAGCACCACAAGAATTGTCGGATCCGGCAATGCTCAACACGACTGGTGGATTTTTTTTCATTCGAGGAAATGGTCAGCGCGATAAAAATAGGTCCAGCACATCTCTCACGGTATCCACGGGAGCATTCGGAAGTTTTTCGATGACCTCGCTACCCTTTTTCAAAAGCAAAGCCCCCATCACCAAAGGACCCAATTGACGGGAGAGGTTTTCCGTTGGGTTCGCCAGAGTGCCTCCGACTTCCAAGGGGGCCCAGCACCACCCATTCCGAACCGTTGGAAAAAGAGCATCGCGGACCCCGGGGACGGTTTCCAGTAAAGGTGGTTTCACCCCAATTTCAAAATTGCCCTTGATCCTGCCATCCGGTTCCACAGCAAGACATCCCTCCAAACGCAGGTTGTCAGGAGATTCCAGAATCACGTTGGAAAGCTGGAGTGATTCGGCCCGATAATCGAAATCCGCCGAAACCACTCGCAGCGGGAGTTTCTGAAACGTCGGATCGCGCATCAGTTTCGCCATTTCGCTCAGCAGCGGAACATTGGTGAGGCTTGCTCCATTGACCTGAAAAGCTCCTTGCGCTCTCCCATCCGCATCCAAGCAGGTTGTCCCAGAAACCGTTCCGTCTATGTATTTATCCAAACCATTCGTCAGGATCGAGCGCACCGGAACCCCACTCCAGTCGACTTTCAGGTTGGCATCCTTGCCCGACTGTCCAACTGCAGAGATCCTTCCCGTGGGAGGAAGTTGAAAGGTGGCTTCATCGAGAAATAAAACACCCTCCCGTTCGCGACAATGGAACGTCTGCACCTGAAGCAAGGGAAGTTTGGGAATACGGAGCGCGCCACACTTGCCATCAATCGTCCACCCGCCCGCAACTGGAATCAAATTCAGTGCGACATCCCGCGCAACCACATTTTTGTAGGTGATATCCGCTTTTTTGATTCGGATCCGATCCAGTTGAAATCGCGATGGAATGAAACTAGGGACCGCGGGGGTTAATGAATCTCTCTCCACCGGAGTGGCTGAGGGAGCTTTAAACTCCGCATTCAGTCGCTCAACGGAGATCTCTTCGACTCGCCACAGACCCGATAAAAGCGCTCGCCAATCCAAGCTGGCACTCAACTCGCTTGCCTCGGCCTTTTCGATGAGCGAGGCGGATTCCCCCTTCAAAACAAGGGACTCGCTTTTTATCGACGCCAGAGTCCACCGCAAAGGTTTAAATAGGACATCAGAATGAAGGGCGTGCCCAGTAGATCGACCTAAACTTGCCGCAAATTCGTGGCTATGCACATAGCGCACGATCCAAAAACCTGCGAGCAAAAGCCCACCAGCGAAGATCAGCGCAGCAAAATGATACGGACCAAACCACGGAATACCTGGTTTTTTGCGACTGACCACCGAAGCCTTCCTCAACTAAATGAAAGCTTGGTCACCCCGCACGCCGAGGCCGCATTGAGCACATCCATCACCCTCTCGTGCTTAGTCGCTGAATTGGGGCGTAAAATGACCGGATCTTTGTCGCCAAACTTGGCAATCGTTTCTTTGATCCAAGCCCGAAGCTCCGGAAGTTCCTTGCTTTCAGCAGTATCGTAGACCTTATTGTTCATCTGGATCTTACCATCCGGTAAAATATCGATAATGATCGGCGTCGAAGGGACCGCCCCCGCCGATGACGCAGAACGCCCGCTAGGAAGACTGATATTTAACTCCTTCTCAATGACTTGAGATCCCGCTGAAGCCATGAAGAACAACAGCAAAACGAACACCACGTCAACCATGGGTGCGATTTGGAACCCGGGGTCTCCGTCTTCTGATACACCACCGCCTCCCATGGCTTAAAAAGCCTCCTGGGTTGTACCCCTATTCGCGAGCGAAATAGAGTCTAAGTGAGATTGCATATTCATTAGGATGGGGTAGAGGGACTAGCCTCTTTGTCAACAACTGAGAATGTAACATTACCTACACCGGATTGTCCAACGGCCTGTAATACTTGGCGAACAAAGTCGTATTTGACCTCGCGGTCTGCACGAATCAAAACACGCACCAACGGATTCGCCGCCACTTTATTTTGTAACAAGGGAACCAAATCCGAAGGCGAAGAATAGTCTTTTTGATCTAACTCCACTCCAGTCATGTCGTTCATCGGCGTGTACGTCACGTTGATGATGACTTGACCGGGGTTATCCTTGGCCTCTTTGGCCTCCTTCGCGATGGGAAGATGGATTTCTTTGTTCGACTGCAGAACTTCCGTCGAGCTGATCGACATAAAGAAGACCAGCAGAACGAGAAGAATATCAATCATCGGCGCAATCTGAAACTCCGGATCCGGCTCGTGATCCGGCTTGCGGACTTTTTTCTTGGACTTACCGTGGGAGTGACCTGCGTCAGACATGAGAGATTAGGACCAATCAATGACCGTACCGCAATGAGGGCAAGGAGTTTGACCAGAGGATATTTCGCCACTGCAAACGGGGCAGGCCACCGCATCGGCCGTCACTTTTTGTGAAAGACCGGAAGTAGCAGATGGGGCGTGATGTGGCACCGAGCCATCGTAGCCCTCGCCGACATGGATTCCTTGAATCTCATCGTAAGGAACTTCTTCCATGAGATGACGTAATTTATCATCGGAAGCCACAAGAACGATCGTCGCGAGATTTCGGAAGTAGTAGTAGAAAATAAACGCTGGGATAGCGATGAAGAGACCGCTCGCCGTCGCCATGAGCACCTCACCGATTCGCAGAGCCAGACCACGGGGGTCGGCCACACCCGATGAACCCAGAACGGCGAACGCACCCATCATACCAATAACCGTTCCGAGCAACCCGATCATGGGAGCAATAACACCGATAACCGAGATGTAGCTGATTTTTGTTTTGATGATCTGCCCCTCACGCATGGAGAGTTCGATGAGGGAGTTTTCAACAGCATCTTTGCCGCGACCGAGACGCTCGAGACTCCCGCGCAGAACTTGCGCGATATAAACCTTGTTGGCTTTGCAGATTTCCCAAGCTTCTTGGAAA
>CAYRTN010000126.1:0-5223 GCA_964427235.1 uncultured Chthoniobacter sp.
AGTCTTTCGGTCGTGGAATATGGCGACCATGCCGATCAGGAATGAGGTCGTCCAAGCGATCGAGAACATGCCGGAAAGGGCGATGACGGCGGTGATGGCATTCCATGCCTCAGGCATGATGTCATTTCCATAGCCGAGTGTGGTGTAGGTGCTGGCGCTGAAGAAGAGCGCCTTGTGGAGATCAGGCACCAGGCCTGTCAAAGAGAGGACATAACCCCAGATGCTTATCTCGACGAGGTGGGAGGACAGCATGAGAAGAAAACCGAGATAGAGGAAAGGGCGCGCGATCCCGTAACGCTGGCAGGCGATGAGGGGGGCGATGAAGCGGGTGTGGATGTAGCTGGCAAGCTCGGCGAACAGCGCATGGTTGGTCAAAATCACGATCAACATAACCCCGCCAAAGAGCAGTGGGGAAATCTCGGAAAGAAAAATCCACGATTCGTCCAAGATGGGTTTTGCGGCAGATGGCATCGGGAATTCGGGTCAGTGGATGGTCGCTATGGAGACGGTCTGACCGATCCTCAGGGGCACTGGCGGAGTGCCGGTGACGCGGATGCGAACCGGAAAGCGATTCGGCAGGCGCACCCAGTCCACGGTCTGACCGACCTTGGGCAGGAGGTCGACCGTCGATCCGTTGGGATCAAAGATGCCCCAAGCTACGCTCTCAATTTCTCCCTCGAAGGGCTGATTTTCACGACCAATGAAGGTGAGCTTGGCTTTTCCACCCTCTTTGACGTGATGGAGTTGGGTTTCCTTAAAGTAGGCGGCGACCCAGAAAGAACTCGCGTCCACGAGAGCGAGGAGTTGTTGGCCGGCATAGACGTAGGTGCCGGGGGATGTGTTCATGTTCGTGATGTAGCCATCCACCGGAGCGAAGATTTTTGTGTAGCCAAGGTTGAGTTTGGCGTAGTCGAGTTCGGCCTCCGCGACGGCGGTGTTGGCTTGGGCGGCGGCAAATAAGTCTTGGGCGTTTTGGAGGTCGCGAAGGTCGGTGACCTTGGTTTGATAAAGCTGGGTTTGGCGGGCGAGTTCTTGGTTGGCCTGGATCTCGGCAGCTTGGGTCTGCAGGAGCTTGGCTTGGGCTTTATTTAGGGCAGCGATATAGGTCGAGGGATCGATCTCGAAAAGGAGATCGCCTTTTTTGATAGCCTGATTGTCGCGAATCGGAATCTGGATGATCGGTCCTGCCACACGGCAGGCGACCCCGACCACGTTAGCCCTCACCTGGCCGTCACGGGTCCAGGGTTTTGTCGTGTAGCGTTCATACAGCCCAAGAGAAGCGGCGGCGGCGAGAAGCACCGTCACTATCGTGAGAACGTGTTTTGTTTTTTTGGGATTCATGGCGCGAGGGAGAGTCCGATGACACAACCGAGGAGAACCACCAGAGCAATAAAGAAAACAGGGAGGTTCGCGACATAACGAGTCAAGCGCAGGTGCTCCATGGCAATGACGGAAATCCAGGCTGCAAAAAATCCCAGTGCGCTCACAACGATGCCCCAAGGGAGGAGGAATTCTCCGAGCAGGATTTCGGCGGCGATGGCAAGAAGGGGCATGGGTGCTGATCTTCCATGCTTTTCTCGTGGACGCAAGCGCAGTCGTGCTTCTACAATCTCTCAATGGCATCGCCCGTTGTGGATTCCCGTTGGTCGCGGTTGGCTGCGTCCTTCGATCGGGCAGGGGCCGTCATGGGCCTGCAGATGGCCATCGGGGTGGTGGTGGCTTTGTTTTTTGCGCTCCTTCTGAGGTTAGAGTATCCGACATGGGCCGTCTTCACGGTGCTGATGCTTCTTATGGCGCAATACGTCGGGGCGGTGCAGCAAAAAGCCGTGTTCCGAGTCGCGGGAACGGTGCTCGGCGGATGTCTGGGGTATGTGGCTACTGGGGCGCTGCAGCAGGATCCTTGGCTGTATTTTTCGGTCACATTTGTCGTGGTGGCTTTTTCGGTGGCGATGTTCGGTCAATCGCGAGCGCCATATGCTTTTTTCCTCGTGGGGTTGACGTATGTGGTCGTCATTTCGAATAGCCAGACAGATCCCTCCATGGCGTGGCACTATGCCCTTTTGCGCACACAGGAAGTCGGGCTGGGGGTGGTGGTGAGTCTGGTGGTGCAGAGCTTGGTTTTTCCGAACTACGCAAACCGTGCCTTTCGGGAGGCGCTTCATGCCTCTTTTGGGGAGCTGCAGATAGCAACGCCTCTCGCTGTGGAGCATTTTGAGAGGGCTCATACGGGAATGACGCGGAGCTTGCGCGATTTTCCAAGCCGTGCCACGGCCTTGCGCACGCTGCTGCGGTTCGGCGGCATGGAGAGCAAGGCCTTTCGCAAAGAGATTGGCAAGTATGCACAACTCGTGGCGAAAGTCACGCGTGCGGCCGGCATTCTGCGCTCGTTCCAGCGCTATGAACCCGCTCCTGAGCCTTATCTAAGCGCTCTGCGCGAGTTGGTAGCCGAAACCGGTGTTCTTCTTGGCGAGGGATGGAAGAGCCTTCAGGGCGGGGCCGGGTTGACCGAAATCTGGAAAAATCGCGCCTCTGCATTGAACGAACGCATTACGGAGGCTCTTCGTTTGCTGCGTGTTTCCAAAGAGGCCTCGAGTATTGATGCGAATGGATGGATGTCTTTGTCGGCACATTTACTGGCAATCTCGGAACTTCGCTATGTGCTTCTGGAGATGGACCGCCTCGAGCGCATTCCTTCCGGAAAAACGTCTCTGTCCGAGAGCCTCGACCTCGCGCCCGCATGGCCGGGGCCGGAATGGATAAATCGGGGCATTCGGTCAGGTGTTGGGTGCGTGGTAGCCTTAGTCCTAGAAAACTGGCTCAAGATGCCCGGCGGATCGCTGGCGCTGCTTTGTGTTTACACCTTCACGGCATTGAACGCCCAAAGCCCCGATGAAACTGGTGACCGCTCGGCGGTCCGTTACACGGTCCTTTTTGGCATCGTCAATGCGGCGATCTGCATCGCTCTTCTGGCTGCCACTCCCTTGTTGGCGAGCTACGCTGTCCAAAATACCGTGCTCGCGACATGGGCATTTCTCTTCGGATATTGGTTCCGTGGCGCTGGCGGCCTCACCGTGCCGCTTAGTGCCTCATTTCTCCTTCTCGTCTCTGTGCTCGGACTCAATTCGCAAGTGCCGGTCGCGTTCAGCGATATCGTAGGGGTTTTTGCGGGAATGACTCTTGGCTTTGTTCTATCGGCGCTCACACAGCGGCTTTTCTGGCCTGTGCTTCCGCAGCAGAACCTCCAGAATGGTATGCAGACCTACATCCAGACTCTCATCGAATCTCTCGAACAGGCGATGGGGGAATTGTCACTTGGGAAGCGCACTGCTCAGGGCCTTTTTCCCTCCAAGGCGCTTAAATTTCTTTCCGCCATGGCGGGCCCCTGTTTTCCAAGGGAGGAGTCCGAGCGCATGCGTGAATTCATCCTCACCATTCAAGATCTCGCTGGCGAGTTGGGCCTGTGTCTGGGGCGTCCCAAGCCGCTTTTGCCAGATAGCGTCGCGGTCGAGACCACGCGCCTGATCGATGAAACAAAAGCCTTGTTCAAAAAGGGGTTGGAGGCGTTGGACGCAGCCTTCCGCGATGCTTCCTGTCCTCCAGATTTGACCACAGAGATAGACGGGATGTTAGTTCGATGGGATGCGTCCTATGGATCGCTTCATAGTTTCATCTGGAAAAACGACTTGCCACCCGATGAAGCGATTCCTCTCTTGGGCCTGAGTGCACGATTCCGAGCGACCCTTCTGATCTTGCATCAAGCGATCCGCCAAGCCCGCACATTGAGGATGGATGGCTATCTCGGCGACTTCTCGCTGTGAGAGTCTGGAATGATTTTACCAAAGGCGCGCCACTCACGGCTCCGGAACTTTCGCTGGATTTCGCCGTCCATGCTGTACTGCTCACACGCAACAAATGCAGAATTATCGATAGGGCAGGGGAGAGGAAAGGCGGCGGCCTCTTCAAAATGCCACGGCATAAAAGCATCCGCACTAAAGACTTGTATTCTTCTTGAGTATAAGACTTAGCGATTTAGGGTGAATCTCATGCTTGCGACGCCAACTGGGCTCAGTCCCCAAAAAACCGCCCAAGCGCGCGGGAGTTCGATCGTTTGCCTTGGTAGAGACGGCGCGCCCAATTACTTCCGCATAATTTTTAAATAGGGTGAGCCATTTGCCCCGCTCGCAACATCGGTTGGCATGCCCCAAGAATCGCTGTGGCGACAACCATATCGGTGATCGCGGACGGTTGGGAAATAAAAAATTGAGTTCCACGCGTTCCATGCTATTTTTTCGGGATGGCTTCCACGATTGACCTTCAAGCAATGGCCACGCCAGAGAAACTGCGCCTCATCGAAGAATTATGGCAAAATCTTTCTATGACCACTTCAGAAATAGCTTCACCCGAGTGGCATGGAGATGTTCTTGCGGAGTGAGATCGATTCATTGACTCTGGTGAAGAGACATTTATCGACTTGGAGACTGCCAAGAAACGGCTTCAAGAAGAGCTTCAGTGAAGATTTCGATTCAACCGTCAGCACTCTCAGATTTGAAGTTTGGGTTTCGTTTTTACGAGAAACAACAGAAGGGACTGGGAGGCTAAAGAGTTCCACCGCATCCAAGTCGCCGCCTGCAGAAGAAATATTTGGTCTGTCATATCCAATTGATTAAAATTTACTATAAATATTTAACTCATGTAACTAATGTTGATGACAATGCGAAAGTGAAACTGAGATAAGTCTGCGCAAACTATGAAAGAAGTTGAGATTAGGTTTAGAGAAAATTTTTCCGCTGGTCGTGATTCAGGGAGCGGGCTGTGTGTCTTTGGTGGCGAGGAGAAATTGATTTCGCTTTACGGAGGTTATCTCGATGCCGAGCGCTTGCGGCCATGGAGAGAGGATACGCTTGTTGGGATGGGGTCTGGAACGAAGGGCATTGTCGTGGCCTGCGTTCTCCATGCGGTGCAAGAGGCGGGGGCGGATCTTGATTCAATTATTTCAGATTTTTGGCCGGAATTCGCCCAAGGCGGCAAGCGTGCGATGACGCTTGGGCAGCTGCTATCCCACCGATCAGGGCTTTGCGCACCCAATGATATAACACTTCATTTTCTTGACAAAGAGGGTATTGTGCGATCTATTGAAAAACAACGCCCGCTACTACCTTCCAATGCAGGGTCCGCATATAGCCCCCACCTTTTTGCTTATGCCTTGGAAGAAATACTGCGCCG
>CAYRTN010000127.1:0-5196 GCA_964427235.1 uncultured Chthoniobacter sp.
ACGCGCCTGACCGCCGACCTGGTGACGGGCAAGCTGGACGTGCGCGAAGCCGCCGCCAAGCTGCCCGACTTGCCCACCGACACCTCCGCCGCCCCTGACGAGCCATTAGAAGAAATCGAAACCGAGGAGGTCGAGGCATGAGATTGAGTCTATCGCAAGATTGCGTTTATGCCGGATGGGTCGTTTATAGCGTTTACAGTCGGCGATTTTTCCGTATGTTGACGGCACTATGAATACACTCACCGAAAACCGACTGGATGCCTCTTTGCTGAGCAAGGTGGAGCGGGGACGCCTGCCGAGCCTGCGCGATTTGATCCGACGCGACCGCCACCCGAAACTGAAAAGCAAGGACGGCACGGAGATTCTGCTGCCGCAGGCGATCAATGACTTCCTCGTGCGGGTGCTCGATGGCATGATGCAGGGACAGGCGATCACGCTGATGCCTGAGGACGAGACTTTCACGACGCAGGCGGGTGCCAACTACCTCGGGATGTCACGCCAATTTCTGGTAAAGCTTTTGGAAGAGGGGGCGATACCATTTCACCATGTCGGCACGCACCGGCGGATCTTCTTCAAGGATCTGCGCAACTACGCCAAGAAGCGTGACGCCAAGAGGCGCGAGGCGCTGGACAGCTTGTTCGACGAGGTCCAAAAGGCGGGACTCTATGATACGAGCTATACGGGGGATTGATGGTGACAGCAGATTTTCAAGTTGTTCTGGACGCGTGTGTGCTGGCCAATTTTGGCGTGTGCGACCTCTTCTTGCGACTGGCGGAACATCCGAGAATCTATACGCCGCGTTGGTCAGAGGAGATTCTTGCCGAGGTGAAGAGGACTCATTTGCGTAAGCTGAAATGGCCTAAACAGGTCGCCGAATCTTGGCAACAGAAGGTCCGGGAGCATTTCTCGGAAGCCCCGGTGACGGGATACGAGCCACTTGTCTCCAAACTTCAAAACCACAAAAAAGACCGCCATGTCTTGGCGGCGGCGATCCGAGGACATGCCCCCTTGATTGTGACATTCAATTTGAAGGATTTTCCCGAATCGGCGCTGCGGCCATGGGGAATTAAAGTGGCCCATCCCGAGGATTATCTCCTCGCGCTCTACGAAATGCATCCCGCTGTGGTGATGGGGAAGATTTCTGCGATCAGTAAAAAGCATGACCATGATCTAGAAAAGACCGTGTTGAATCTCGGGATCAGCCTCAAACTTTTTGCCAGCAAGATTCTTGAGGACATGGGCTCGCAAAGCCAAATCTGCACACAGAAACAAACGAGATGAGCAGCGACACCACCGAAAAAGGCCTCGAAACATTGATCATGCAGCACATGACGGGGACGGATGGCCTCCCGGGCAGGGAATCCGAAAACCTTGCCGAGCTTCCGCATCCCAATGGTGCCGGCTGGATTGCGGGCGACCGCTCGGCTTATGACCGTGAGTATGCGGTGGATGTGGAGCAGCTTTTCCGGTTTCTGCGCGAGACCCAGCCCGAGGAGTTCGCCAAGCTTGGGATCGGGAACTTTAAGGACAGCCAAGGAATGGCGCGCCAGAAGTTTCTCGCACGCCTCCAAGGGGAGATCACGCGGCGTGGGGTGATTGATGTCCTACGCCACGGAATCAAGTACGGGGCCTTGAGCTTTGACCTGTTCTACGGCACGCCTTCGCCAGAGAACGCCAAGGCGGTGGAGCGCCATGCGAAAAACCGCTTCAGCATCACGCGGCAACTGCACTTCAGCCGAGAGAATCGGCGCTCGCTGGATTTGTGTGCCTTCATCAACGGGCTGCCGGTGATCACTTTTGAGCTGAAGAACAGCCTGACCAAGCAAACGGTGGATGACGCCATCGAGCAATACAAATGCGACCGCGATCCTCGCGAGACGCTGTTTCAATTTGGTCGGTGTGTCGTTCACTTCGCGGTGGATGACCATCAAGTAGCGATGTGCACTGCGCTTAAAGGCAAGGGCGGCATGGCGAAGGACTCATGGTTTCTGCCGTTCAATCAGGGCTGGAACGATGGCGCGGGCAATCCAGCGAACCCGGACGGCCTCAAAACGGACTACCTCTGGAAGCGCATTCTCACGCCGGCGCGCCTGACGGAGATTTTGGAGAACTACGCCCAAGTCGTGGAGGAGGAAAATACGAAGACGGGCAAGAAGAAGCAGGTGCAGATTTTCCCGCGCTACCATCAGCTCGATGTGGTGCGGAAGATTCTTGCCGATGTGCAAGAGCACGGCGCGGGCAAGCGCTACCTCATCCAGCACAGCGCGGGCAGCGGCAAGTCGAACTCCATCGCGTGGCTGGCGCATCAGTTGATCAGCCTGACGAAGGATGGGAAGCCAGTCTTTGATTCCGTCATCGTCATCACCGACCGCCGGATTCTGGACAAACAAATCCGCGAGACAATCAAGGGCTTCGCCCAAGTGGGCAGCATTATCGGTGCGGTCAAGGAAGGCGCGGGAACTTCCAAGACGGAGCAGCTCACGAAATATCTCAAGGACGGGAAGAAGCTCATCATCTCCACGGTGCAGACCTTTCCCCATGTGCTCGACAGCATCGGCGACGAACATCGCGGCGGGAAATTCGCCATCATCATCGACGAGGCGCACTCCAGCCAAAGCGGCAAGACTTCCTCGGCCGTCAGTCAGGCGGTGGCCGATGGCGAGGACGAGATCAACGATGCCCTCGACGAGCGGATCAAAAAGAAAAAGCTCGCGAAGAACGCCAGCTACTTCGCCTTCACCGCGACGCCGAAAAACAAGACTCTGGAGATGTTCGGCGAAGCATACGAGGAAGGTGGTGAAGTGAAGCATCGCCCTTTCCACGGCTACACCATGAAGCAGGCGATTCAGGAGGGTTTTATTGAAGACGTGCTCAAGCATTACACGCCGGTGGAGAGTTATTACCGCCTCGCCAAGACAGTGGAAGGCGATCCCGAGTATGATGTGAAGAAGGCCCGCAAAAAACTGCGTGTCTATGTGGAGAGTCACAGCAAGGCCATCCGCGACAAGGCGGAGATCATGGTGGACCATTTTCTTGAACAGGTAATCGGCCAGAACAAGATCGGCGGTCAGGCGCGGGCGATGGTGGTGACCGGCAGCATCCAGCGGGCGATTGAATACTTTTTCGCCTTTAACGCCTACCTAACGGAGATCAAGAGCCCCTACCGACCCATCGTCGCCTTCTCAGGCGAACCGGAATACAAGGGCGAGAAAGTCAGCGAGTCGAAGTTGAACGGATTTTCGAGCGGCGACATCGCTGATCGCATCCAAGAAGACCCGTATCGCTTCCTCATTTGCGCCGACAAGTTTCAGACCGGCTACGACGAGCCGCTCCTGCACACCATGTATGTGGATAAGGCCCTCAGCGGCATCAAAGCCGTGCAAACGCTCTCCCGCCTGAACCGCGCGCATCCGAAGAAGCACGATGTCTTCGTCCTCGATTTCCAAAACGACACAGAGATCATTGAGAAATCTTTTGCCGATTACTACCGCACCACGATTCTCAGCAAGGAGACCGACCCGAACAAGCTCCACACCCTCAAAGGCGAGTTGGACAAGTATCAGGTCTATTCGCCAGAGCAGATCGACACACTCGTTGAACTCTATCTTGGCGGAGCCGACCGCGACAAACTTGACCCCATCCTCGACAGTTGCGTGGCTGTTTATGTCGCCGACCTCGACGAAGACGGTCAGGTCGATTTCAAAGGCAAGGCGAAGGGATTTACCCGCACTTACGACTTCCTCGCCACGATCCTGCCGTATGGCGTTCAGGACTGGGAAAAGCTCTCAATCTTTCTCAACTTCCTAATATCGAAGCTGCCAGCTCCCATCGAGATCGACCTATCCAAAGGCATCCTTGAAGCCATTGACATGGACAGCTACCGCGCAGAGAAGAAGGCGATGATCGCCATCGCATTGTCCGACACAGATGCCGAGATTGAGCCGGTGCCGACCTCTGGTGGTGGACGCAAACCCGAACCGGAAATGGATCGCCTTTCAAACATCGTGAACGAGTTTAACCAACGTTACGCAGGCGACTACAAGGACCCAACGCGAACGATGGAACGCATCAAAGGGGAAATTCCAGAAAAAGTCTCCGCAGATCCAGCCTATCAGAATGCACGGAAGAATTCCGACCGTCAGAATGCAAAAATTGAACATGACAAAGCCCTCAAGCGTGTTCTCACCGCAATGTTCAAAGACGACGCCCAACTCTTCAAGCAGTTCCAAGACAACGAGTCTTTCAGAGGTTGGCTAACAGATACGGTTTTCGGCATGACTTATGTTGAAAAACCGCAACCTGCATCAGGTTTGCGGCTTTAATCCAGGGCCCTGTGAAATGACATTACCCATGAAATACACCCTCCTCTCCGCCCTTTTTCTCATTTCTTTGTCGCCGCTTCATGCCGTTGACGCGACTGCCACAAAAAACACCGCTTCGCCTCTATTTCAGGAGCAAATGCTTTCCTTGCTACCTGTTGCTCCCGATTTCCCCAAGACGGACGTTGCGGTATCAACGACCACCGACTTTGTGCCTTCGAAGGGCCCGTGGTCGACGACCTGCTCGGAGGAGTCCGTCTTTCTTCGTTCCTTTCACACGGTGGATCTTCAAGGCAAACCGATCGAGCTACGTGTCGGCAAGGGCGGGCATCTGTATTCGATTCAGTCCGCGATTGGAGAGTTGGTTCCGCCTCAATGGAGACACGCGAATCACAAGACAGTCAGTCCTTGGAATGATGAGGTCTGGCAGGCGGTCGCAGTGACGAGCGATCCCAATAAGGTCTTTGTGCATCAGTCCGGTTGCTATGTGAAACCAGAGGAACCTCCCTTCTACGCGCCTTGCTTGGCGCAGTCTTGGTCTCAAGAGGACAAGTCCTTTACGATGCTGTCTTGGGGCATTGTGCCCCAGGTGACGAGCACTTTGGTTTCAGAGGTTCTATATTACACGCGTTATCGTTTCGTTGCGCCTGGTGTTGTCGAGGTGACCAGCGGGTTGTTCGATTTTGGAAAACGCAATTATCTTTGGCTGAATACGCCATGGGGTGGTGTTCGGCAAACCGCGTTGGGGGAGTTATGGATTGCCGATAAAAGCGAACGCGGCACGGCGAAGTGGCTCAATCCAATGCCTCGTTTTGGCGCAGCTCACGATGGGGCGTTGGACTCTGCAGGCAATACTGGGGGGTGGATGGCCTTTGCC
>CAYRTN010000128.1:0-5161 GCA_964427235.1 uncultured Chthoniobacter sp.
TTTGATGTCGGGCCTTACTTGGTCAAATAAGAAGTGCCCGCATCGAGATGAGATCAGATTTGGGGAGAGCGAGCGTCGTTTGCGATCCATCCTAAGTGTTTAAGATTTTCTTGAACGAAATTTTCTCCATTCTGTCTTAAACAAACACCCCATCACTGATATTTTAACAATCCATCCGAATAAAAAATCATCCGTAAATATGAGCATCAACACATCCGAACTCACTCGCCATGTCCAAGAAAACAGACACTGGGTTGAACCACTGGTGAACGAGGTCGGTCGCGTCGTCGTCGGGCAGAAGGTTCTCGTCCATCGACTCCTGATTGGGTTGCTTTCAAATGGGCACGTGCTTTTGGAAGGTGTCCCCGGATTGGCCAAGACGCTCACTGTCCGCACTCTCGCAAACTCGATTCGAACTGGGTTTCAGCGCCTCCAGTTCACGCCGGATCTTTTGCCGGCGGATCTCGTTGGAACCATGATCTACAATCCTCGTGAGAGCGTCTTCACGACGAAGTTGGGGCCGATTTTTTCCAACCTCATTTTGGCCGATGAGATCAACCGCGCTCCAGCAAAAGTGCAGAGCGCTTTGCTTGAGGCGATGCAGGAGCGGCAGGTCACGATCGGCGAAGAGACATTTCCTCTTCCGGATCCGTTTCTTGTTCTGGCTACGCAGAACCCCATCGAACAGGAGGGCACATACCAACTGCCCGAGGCTCAACTTGACCGTTTCATGCTTAAGGTGCATGTGGGATATCCCACTCGCGAAGAGGAGCGTTCGATCTTGGACGCCATGGCGACGTCCGCGCCAAAGCTCAATGTGGACGCTGTCGTTGGGCCCGAGGACATCATTCGCGCCCGTGGCGTGGTGAACGATATCTATGTGGACGATCGGGTGAAGGACTACATTGTGAACATCGTTTGGGCCACTCGCGATCCCGCCTCCTGCAATTTGAAGCTGGACGGGATGATCCGCTACGGGGCTTCCCCGAGAGCGACGATTTTCCTCACACTGGCGGCCAAGGCGAATGCCTTCATTGCGGGTCGAGGCTACGTGACACCTCAGGACGTGAAGAGCGTTGGCATGGATGTCTTGCGTCACCGTATTGGCGTGAGTTACGAGGCCGAGGCCGAAGCCGTGACGACAGAAATGGTGATCGAGAAGATTTTTGCTGGAGTTCAGGTGCCTTAAAAGGTTCGCGGCTCCTCACTGCCACCTTCAATCCGTCATTCATGACTCGCGATCCTAAGGAGATTCTCAAAAAAATCCGCCGCATTGAGCTGCGTACGCGTCGGCTTGTGAACTCGACCTTCGCAGGCCAGTACCACAGCGTATTCAAAGGCCGTGGCATGAATTTTGAGGATGTGCGCGAGTATGCGCCTGGCGATGAAATACGGGCGATTGATTGGAATGTCACCGCCCGTATGAATGCGCCCTATATTAAGAAATTCACCGAAGAGCGGGAGTTGACGGTGATGCTTTTGGTGGACGTGAGCGCATCCGGTATTTTTGGTAGCGTGGAGTTAAGTAAGCGGGAGCTCGCTGCCGAGGTTGCTTCATTGCTGGCCTTCAGCGCTATTAATAACAACGATAAGGTCGGGTTGTTGCTATTCTCCGACGAAGTGGAGCTTTTTATTCCGCCGAAAAAAGGGCGCCTCCATACTTTGAGGTTGATTCGAGAGATGCTGTATTTTGAGCCTAAGGGAAAGGGGACTAATCTTTCCGTCGCGTTGGAGTATATGAACCGGGTTATTAGCCGCAGGGCTGTGGTTTTCATGATCTCGGACTTTCTAGCGCCCGATTTCACCAAGGCTCTCAATGTGACCAGTCGGCGTCATGATCTCGTGGCGA
Source organism: uncultured Chthoniobacter sp. (assembly GCA_964427235.1). Lineage (GTDB taxonomy): Bacteria > Verrucomicrobiota > Verrucomicrobiia > Chthoniobacterales > Terrimicrobiaceae > UBA967. Next base: position 1,850 of record CAYRTN010000128.1, read on the forward strand.
TGCCGGTTACCGACCCCGGCGAAAGCGAAATCCCTGACATCGGCATCATCACTTTGGAGGATGCTGAAACAGGAGCGCAGATCGACATTAATACGAGCAGCAAGGCAGTGAGGCGTGGGTTGCTAAGCGCAAACAACGATCATCGCCGTAGTCTCGAATCCCTCTTCCGTAGTCGGCGTATCGATATTGTCCCTCTCTCCACAACGGAAGACTACCTCATTGCGATCCGGGCTTTCTTTGTCCAACGAGAGCGTCGCATGGCTGCATGAACCCACCAGCACCAACTCCAGTTCCGATCCACGATATCGCAGGCCCAGTCTGGTTCTGGCCCTATCCCTTATGGATGACGATTTGCGCCGCTTTTGCGCTTGTGGTGATTTTGGTGGGACTCGTTTATGTGGCGAAGCGTTTGCTTAAACGCAAAAGCCGTATTCTTACCAACCGCGAGCGGGCTATCGCGGCATTGAGCGCGCTACGCGACCAGATGGCTGGAGCTGATCCCTACACTTTTGGTGTTGAGGTATCAAACGATGTCCGAAGCTACATTCAGTCCGAGCATGGACTCTCTGCCACGCGCCAGACTTCCATTGAGTTTCTGCAGTCGATCGCGGACCACGCCCTTTTCACAGACAATGAAAAAGCGGGGTTGGCCGTGCTGCTCGAGAGGACCGATTTGTTGAAGTTTGCTCGTGCTGAGGCTGGTGAGGCCGAAATGCTCGATCTTCTTGAAACGGCGGTACGATTTGTCCGTGGTGAGGTTCCGTCCACCAATGTCAAAGAAGGGAAGTTGGCGCGATGAGAGACTTTTCTTTTGCCAATCCTTGGCTGCTTTGCCTGCTTTTGGTGGTTCCCTTGCTTTCCTACTTGAAGGGGAAGTTTGGAGGCACGGCGGGAGTCTTATTTTCTACAACGGCCACGCTCGCCAAGATCGGTCAACGTCGCCGATCCAAGGCAGGCGGCATTCTGGCTGGCCTTGTCTATTTGAGCCTTGGATTATTTGTTATCGCCCTCGCTCGCCCTCAACTCGGTCGCGTGGTGACGCGCGTGCAGGCAACCGGCGTCGATATCATGCTCGCTCTGGATGTTTCTCGATCGATGTTGGCCGAGGATTTTACGATAGGGAATACGCGAGCGAACCGGATTGAAGCGGTGAAGCGGGTGACCGAACAATTTATCCGTGAGCGACCGAATGATCGCATTGGCATTGTCGCTTTTGCGGGTCGGCCGTATTTGGTGAGTCCACTTACACTGGATCACGATTGGTTGATCCAAAACCTCGATCGCCTGCGGATCGGTCTTGTTGAGGATGGAACCGCGGTGGGGTCCGCCATCGCCTCTGCCGCGAATCGTTTGAAAGACAAGGAAGCCAAAACCAAGCTCATCGTTCTTCTCACCGATGGCGACAACAATGCTGGAAAAGTCATGCCTCTCACGGCTGCCGAAGCAGCGAAAACTCTGGGAATCCGCATTTATACAATCGGTGCCGGAACCGAGGGGGAAGCCCCTTTTCCGATGACGAATGCATTTGGGCGAACAGTTTATCGCAACGTGCTTGTGAAATTCGACGAGAAGGTGCTTCAAGAAATCGCGACAATCACCAACGGAAAATTTTTCCGTGCGACAGATACCGAATCGCTCAAAACCATCTTCGGAGAGATCGACAAGCTTGAGAAATCCAAGGTCGAAGTCGAAAAAACTGCGCAATATCGTGATCTCTTTCAATGGTTCCTCATCCCCGGACTCGCCTGCCTGCTTCTTGAAATGCTGCTTTCCCAAACGCTATGGAGACGACTGCCCTGACATTCGGTAATCCCCAATGGATATGGTGCCTCGCGCTGCTGCCAGCACTAGCGGGTGTTTACGTGTGGTCACACCATCGCAGTCGCGCGCTCATTGCCAAGGTCGTGGCCCCTCGTTTGCGGGATCAGCTTGCGGGGTCAGTGAGTGTGTCGCGGCGCGTTTTTCGGGCGCTTTTGCTCTTGCTGGCGCTTGCGGGTGTCATTCTCGCTCTCGCCCAACCTCGCTATGGTTTTATTGAAAAGGAAACCAAACAGAAGGGCCGCGATGTGGTGATCGCGTTGGATACCTCAAAAAGCATGTTGGCCACGGATATCGCCCCCGATCGTCTCACGCGGGCTAAGCTTTTTAGCCAAGATCTCATGCGATTTCTTAAGGGGGATCGCGTGGGACTTATTGCCTTTGCCGGTTCCGCTTTTTTGCAGGCGCCACTCACCTTGGATTACTCAGCCGTGACCAATTCGCTGGATGAGATGGACACAAATGTGATTCCGAAGGGTGGGACGAACATCGCTGCCGCCATAGCCACAGCAAGGGAGGCCTTTGGAAAGGCTGAGGGACAGACTAGGGCGCTGGTGATTTTAACCGATGGAGAGGAGTTGGATGCCGATGGTATCGCTGCAGCCAAGCAGGCCGCCTCGGAAGGGATTCGCATTTTCACCGTCGGGATCGGCTCGGCAGCTGGATCACTTATTCCAGTGCGAACTCAAGATGGGCGGCAGGATTTCGTGCGCGATGCTTCAGGTAAGCCTGTGAATTCCAAGTTGGATACCGGTCGATTGAACGAAATCGCCCAGGCGACAGGAGGATTTTTTGTGTCCATCGGACCCGATGCCGCCAAGGAGATTTTTCAAAAAGGCATTGAGCCAATGGAGCTCACCGAGAACGGGGTTTTCACTTCCCGCCAGCCTATTGAGCGTTACCAGTGGCCGCTTGGGGTTGCGGTTTTTTGTCTGATGCTATCCGTTCTTCCAGGTGATCGACGCCGAAAGGTACCGCTGGCTTTGGTGGTGATCGCTTCATTTTTTACGACCACTCCCATGGGCCACGCTGGAACCAACGGGCTTCAAGATTACATGGCGGGGCAATACGAGCAGGCCGGAGCCGCATTTGAAAAAGGGCTCCAAGCCGAACCGGATTCGCGTCCCTTGCAATTCAATGCCGGCGCGGCCGCTTACAAGTCTGGGAAATTTGACCAAGCCATTTCGCATTTTACTAAGGCGCTTCTCTCCGAGGACAAAAAGCTTCGTGAGGAAGCGTCCTATAACCTCGCCAACTCCCTTGTTCGGACAGGTGAGGCTGCTAAGGAAAACGATGCTAAGAAGACAGCCTGGAAAAGTGCCATTGAGCATTACTCCGAAGCGCTGAAGCTCAATACCGCAAATAAATTGGCCAAAGAAAATCGCGATATCGTCGAAAAGCTTCTGAAGGATCTCGAAAAACAGGAGCAACAAGACAAAAAGGATCAGAAGGATCAGAAGGATCAGAAGGATCAGAAGGATCAGAAGGATCAGA
>CAYRTN010000129.1:0-5140 GCA_964427235.1 uncultured Chthoniobacter sp.
TCGGCTTGCAGGGCCTGCAGGTTGAGCGCCGTATCCTTGAGAGTCTCGCCCTTTTGAAGACTGGATGCCGTAGCCGAGATATTCACCACATCCGCACTCAATCGCATGGCGGCGACTTCAAACGAGGTACGAGTTCGCGTGCTCGGTTCGACAAAAAAATTTACCAAAGTTTTGCCCCGGAGTGCGGGAACTTTTTTGAGGCTTCGCTCGCCGACTCCCTTGAAGGCGCGAGCTGTTTCGAGGAGGAAATCGATTTCCTCGGAGGTGAGTTCATCCAAGCCGGTGAGATCTTTGCGGGTCCAGGTCTTCATGGTTTGATGAGGGTGACTGAGTCTGGCATGGCATCCAGATTCTCGAAGCGAACGCGGATTTTTTCTTCCCGAGTGGTGGGAAGATTTTTACCGACATAATCGGCGCGAATCGGGAGTTCTCGGTGCCCGCGATCCACCAGCACCGCCAACTCGATCGTGGAGGGGCGTCCAAACGAAGATATCGCATCCAACGCCGCCCGGCAGGTCCGCCCAGTGAAAAATACATCGTCCACCAGCACGAGCGGACGTCCGTCGAGATCGACTGGCAGATCGGTGACCTCGAGGGCGGTGACTTTGCCTCGCGTGGAAAGGTCATCACGGTGCATCGAGATATCCACCGTTCCAAGAAAGGGACGAACGCCTTCAATGAGCTCGATGTGGTCCGCCAATCGACGAGCCACTTCCACGCCACGCGTGGGGATACCGGCTAAAACTAACCGAGAAACAGTAGAATGACGCTCAACGATCTCGTGAGCCATGCGTCTAATCGCTTTTTGGATGGCCGCCCCGTCCATCGCAACTGCGCCCAAGTCTTGGTTTTCCTTTTTTGTCATTTTCCCTTCGCAGCCTCACGGTGCCGCATTAAAGGTTTTAAACTGCGATTTATTTAGAGGAAGTCGATTCCACTCGCATGGATTTCGAGCGACCACTGCGCCAATTCGATCGGTATTTGATAATCCAATCGAGCAAAGCTTTCTCAAATCCGATATCGCGACCGTTCTTTTCACTTTCAATCCATTTGTGACGCAAAATCTCGTCACGTTCGGCCAGAAACTCTTTGTAGAGAACAGAGTTCTTAACCAAATCAAATGGTTCAGATTGCTGCGGTGAGTTCATAGATATCGTACCCATAGTCCAGTCAACTGGGGATGTCAACTGATATCCCCCCCGTGATCTCGGTGGCGAGACGGCGAGCGAGGGCGTCGGTCTCGATGAGGGCATCCAAGTCGGGACTCGCCACGTGAGGGCAATGCTCAAGCACCTCGGCGACGGTCGCCCAGATTTTCGGGAATGGAATACGATGAGATAAAAAAGCCTCTACGGCCACCTCGTTGGCGGCGTTCAAAACAGCTGGGCGAGTGCCCCCCATCGCCCCCGCAATCCGAGCCAAGTCGAGGGCCGGAAAGTCCGCGCATCTCGGTGCCTCAAAGTCCAAACGACCCAGTTCCGCAAAATCAAGCGCGCGAAGGGAGTTTGGAACGCGATCTGGCCAAGTCACCGCGTATTGGATCGGGAGGCACATGTCCGAGTGGCCGAGCTGAGCGAGGATCGAGCTATCCACAAACTCGACCATCGAATGAACGATGCTCTGGGGATGAATGACGACGTCCACGCGCTCCATGCCGACATCAAAAAGCCAGCGTGCCTCGATCATTTCGAGTGCCTTGTTGAAAAGGGTCGCGGAATCCACCGTGATTTTCTGGCCCATATTCCAAGTCGGATGGCGTAGCGCCATTTGCGGGGTCACTCCAATGAGTTCCTCCGCCGGCATGGTTCGGAAGGGTCCGCCTGAACACGTCAAAATCAAACGCCTCACCGTTTCTGGATCGCGACCTTCGAGGCATTGAAAAATCGCGCTATGCTCGCTATCGACCGGCAGGACATTCACGCCATGCTTGCGAGCAGCGCGCATGACAATCTCACCGGCCATGACCAAGATTTCCTTGCTAGCAACGGCGATGTCTTTGCCAGCCTCGATCGCCGCAAGGGCAGGGCGCAGGCCGGCCGTTCCCACGATAGCTATTAATACCAGATCCGCTTCGGGCATGGTCGCCAACTCGATAAGTCTCTCGATGCCGTCAGGCCCAGAGGAGATGGCCGTTTTTGCACCCGGAAAATCTTTTGCCAAATCCACGAGCGCCTCAGCATTGCGGTGGGCGGAAAGACCGACCACTTGCATCCGCTCGGGGATGTCCTTAGCGACCTTGAGTGCGCTGGTGCCGATCGATCCCGTAGCCCCTAGTATGACAACGCGGCGAGCTTTCATCCGATCCCGAGCACAAACCGCATGTAAAAAAACAGAATCGGTGCGGTGAAAAGAATGCTATCGATCAGGTCGAGTGTCCCGCCGATCCCGGGCAACATGGCACTCGAATCCTTCGTGTGCGCGCCGCGCTTCACAATGGATTCGGCCAAATCTCCCACCACGGCAGCAAATCCCAGAACGAGACCGAGTATCGTAATGTCCGAGAATCGGAAGGCCGACAACTTCTGTGGCATCAGCGCGAACATCCAGTAACTGCAGAGCAGGGACGAGAACAACGCTCCACAAAATCCCTCCCAGGTTTTTTTAGGGCTGATATGTGGAGCGAACGGCGTTTTTCCAAAAAGACTCCCAAAGACATAGGCGCCCATATCACTGAACTTCGTCACGGCCACGAGATACAAAACGTAATACTGCCCGGTGGTTTGACCACTTTCGAGGGGCGGTGTCAGGTAGATGATCTTCGTGAGAAAGCTGAAAAGCCACGGAATGTAGAGCAGCCCAAAAACCGTGTAGCTCATCGCGCGAAGGGGATCGTTTTCCGCCCCACGGAACATCTGCCGCACAAAAATCGTCATGAGAAACAAGACGAGGACGAGCAATTCAAAGTCATAGCAGTTCTCGGGGCCTTGGGATTTGATGATGTAAAATCCACCGAAGAGAAGTGTCGCGGCGCAGATCAGACCAGTGAGTGTGAAGACGCCGATTCCATCACTTTCGAGCATTTGGAAATACTCCCACAGCGCCCGCAGCGCCATGATCCCCAGCAATGCCAAAAACCCAAACTCATATCCTGCAAAAATGGTCGACAGCATTAGCGCCCACAGCACGAGAGTGCTTCCCAAGCGTAAAAAAAATGTCAGGCGCGTCTGAGTCATACCCACGCCCCGAAGAGTGTCTGAGTCTTCCTCATTTCGCAACCCGAGATGCACGTCTTCCTAAGAATTTACGTCTTTTCGCGAATTCCCAGCAGTCGGACAAACGGAAGGAATCCGATTCCAGATAGCGCCACCAAGGCCTGCGCGCCAAATCCCCCCAACGAAACAATCGTCGCCATCGCGGCCGGAATGCCAAAAAATGTTCCCAGAAGTTCGTTGAACAAAACCTCGCGCAGGCCGACTCCATAAAGCGCAATCGGCAATGTTGTGAGCGTGTCCACCACCGGCATGATGCTGAAAACCTGCCCGACACCCAGTCCGGCATCAACCGCTCGTGCACTAAAGTAATAGCATAAAAAGTGTGCCCCCAAGGAAATCACCGACAACGCGATCCCTCTCAAAATCGCACCCGGCCGCTGGACGAGCTGAATGAGGCTGTCCCCGCTTTCCATAAAATGGGCGCTCAAAAAAGACCGCCTCCGACTCATGAATCTGCGCAAAGCTGGAATGGTCGTCACGCCCCAAAGCCCTACCATCAGCGTCGTCCCACCAAGGAGAACAGCAGCCCCCAACACCATGCCTCCAGCCAAACCCGAAGCAGAAAAAAAATCCCTCCTCCATACGAGAACTGCGGTTAGCGTCAGCACCATCGCCGCAGACCCACACAGACGGTCAGCCAAAATCGAAAAGGCCATCGGGACTTTTTTAGCCGGATACAACCGCATGCCATACAAAGCCCTCACCGCATCGCCTCCCGCCGCGCCCGGAAGAGCGAGCGAATAAAACAACCCTATCGCGCAAAACGCAACCGCCTCCCGCCACCGGATCGGCATCTGGAATGAACCTAGGATCACCCACCACCGTGTCGCACAGGCCAACTCGCTGGTCAGCGCCGCTAGGACAGACGCCGCCAGCCAGAAGAAATCGGCCCTAGCGAGTACCTCCTTCGCATTTTCACGCAGACTCGGACTCCCGAAAATCCACGACAGGATGTAGATCGTCACCGCACACTGAAGCAGTGGGAGAAGAATTTTTTTGATGGCCCGCACCCGTTCACTACTATCATGATTATCCTGCTTCCATCACGGAAAGATTCCGCGCCATCACCTCATTTGCTTGCCCCCGACTGGCTAGCAGGACAGAAAAGGCGCATGCACCGATTGATTTTAGCCCTCGCCCTCTTTCTCACCGCGCCCCTCATGGCAGAACTTCCCCCTTCGGCTTATGAGGAGATGCAAGCCAAAGCGCCCGAATTTTTGGAAGTCGAAGTGCTGAGCGTGGACGTCAATCCGAGTGAAGCCACGAACGAGAAGAAAATCACCCTCACCGCCCGCGTCGGTAAGGCCTTCCGCTCGGCCACCGGTGTTGGAGAGGGGGCCGTGATCTCGATCACCTATTCAGAAGTGAATCGGCCCACAGGCTGGGTCGGACCCGGTCGCGTGCCTATCCTCAAAGAAGGAGATAAAAAGGTGGCCTACCTCGAAAAAGGCCCGAAACCAAACCAATACCTACCCGCCGCAGGAGCGATGACGTTCCAGCAATTTTAAAAAAACCAGTCCCTTCTTTAGCTCTATTTTAAAATTTTTAGTTCAATTAGGAACTCCGGTTGCAACTGACAGCACTTGCGTCACACTTGCCGCCGCTTTGTAATTCGTATTTCCGACCTGTTTCACTGTTAGCGTTGTTGTTCCTGCAGCCTTCACCGTTACTGTGCCGTTGGCTGCGACTGTTGCGACTCTCGTATTTGAACTCGCATAGCTGAGCGTCAGATTTGACGTCACGCTCGCATTGAGCGAATACGCCGCTGCTCCCACATTCTTCGAAACTGTCGATGCGACCCCGCTGATCGTCTGGCTGCCTTTGGCAATATTGAAAGTGATTTTTCCTGTGCCAGTACCCAGCGCGTTTGTTACCCTTAGGAATCGTCCAGAAATAAGTTAATACAAAATAGCTATTGCGGCTTGATG
>CAYRTN010000130.1:0-5007 GCA_964427235.1 uncultured Chthoniobacter sp.
CAGATGGGAACGAATTGGATGGATGAGTTTGTCGGAGCCTCGAATTTAAGCGGGGATCTGAAAAAAATCATCGTTCGAAATTTTATCGCCGAAATCCGTGCGAAAGCGGCCCCACAGGTTCAGATCGTTTGGATCTTACCACCAGATTCCTCAAAGTATTCTTCGCGTTTGAAGGATGCCGTCGATCGCTGGATCAATGATTGCGCGAGGGAGCTGAAGTTTAAGACCATCAATACGCGCGCCTTCACAGATCGCTATGAGAAGGGAAAGACGGGAGTCGATGGTGTCCACCTCAACGAGGCTGCCGGTCGCGAGTGGGCGAATGGAGTCATCAAGCGACTTCCAAAGATCACTTCACCAACGATGTCGCAGGCGTCGGCTCTTTGATCAAAGGAACTTTTGCCCAACCTTGACCTTGGGTGAATTCACGCGACGTGAAGCACCAGATCACAAGGCGTCTGCCAGCGAGGTTGTCCTTACGGCGAGCCAGATTGCGGCGGGCGGAAGTGGCTCCAGATCCCATCACCGCGATAACATCGAGCGGAAAGCCCAGTTCGTGCGACAATTGATCGGAGAGTCCAGCACCCACCGAGTGCATATCGCCTCCGGAGTGGAAAACGAGATTATGGCTATCTCCGAGAAGAATGATCGGACTGCTCTTGGAGTTTGGCAGCGGCTCTAGGCTGGCACTAGCAGCTAGGCCTATGAAGCGGGAGGTGAGAGGTTCGGTTGTCGTTTGTGGAGGAATGAGAGAGGCGGCGAGGTCGCCATGGATCGCTAACGGTACGTCCACAGCTTTGGTTTCGACTTTGGGTTGAGCAGTCACCCATGGCAAATCCTTGAAGCGCTCAGCGATTTTTTTTGCGGCCAACTGGATTCCGGGAGGCGCCCAGTGGGTGTCAGTTTTGCAGTAAAGATCGGGCGATTCTGCATTTCTGGCGTCAAGAAATGTCTCCGTCAGATCAAGAACCTTCACGCCTCGGCTTTCGAGAAGTTTGTAAAAATCCCGGTCTTTTTTTACGAGATCCGCTGTCACTTGTGGCGGGATCGGATTTCCAGCCATCAGCTTGTCAGGGTAAATGGCCACTTTGGTCGGAACTGGCACAAGGAGAAGGTCTACGCCCGCTTTGTCCAATTGGGCCTTGAAATCTAAAATAGCGGGGAGTGGGTTATTCGAATCGGCTTCACTCTCGGGGAGATCACTCCAGAACTTCGGGGCAGAGAGATGTCGTAGTTCCTTGTCCAGAAAAAGCCAGCCGTCCACGCTTGGTATTGTCATGCTGGAACTGGAGCCTGCTTTTTCGAGTGAAGTCTTGAGAGATTGCTGGAAATGGTCGCTGCCCGAAGTGGGGGACGAGTCCGCTGCCATGCACCGGTCAATCCAGCCTGCGTGCACGGCCAACGTGGCAACGAAGCATCGCAAAATAAAAGACGCGCTTGAAATCATAGACTAGGAGACCCGGAATTTTTCAAAGTCGGGCAATAAAGCACAAATCAACAGGATTGTCTTGCCGTAAAAAAATGATACGCCATGGAGGCGGGGGAATGTCATATAGTCGCGATTCCACCGAGTATCGATGGTCTTTAGTTCTCATATTTTCCTATTTTATTTTCTTCCGCTGGCTCTGGGGCTTTATTTCGTGCTGTGGCGTGCGCCGCAGCGGTGGCGAAATGTCACTCTGATCCTTACCGGATATGCATTTTATGGTTGGGCGGAGCCGATATTCATGCCGCTGATGTTTTTCACCACTTTTGTGGATTGGTTGGTGAGCTTGATGATTGCGCACGACGAGTGGCGGGTCTGGCGTGTGTGGTCGCGTCCGGTGAATCTGCTGGAGCATGGCGGGGCGCGATCCCAAACCCAGCGCTCGGCTATCACGATCTCGATTGTCCTGAATCTCGCGGTCCTCGGTTTTTTCAAATACTTCAACTTCGGCGTCCAAAGCTACAATGCCATCGCTCAATCGATGGGAGTAGAAAGTTGGCAGTGGAACACGTTCTTCGAAGTCGTTCTCCCGCTTGGCATCAGCTTTTACACGTTCCAAGCGATGAGTTACACCATCGATGTCTATCGCGGCGAGGCCCGCGCCATGTCGAACTTGGCTGATTTTTCCTGCTTCGTTTCGATGTTCCCCCACCTCGTGGCCGGACCAATCCTGAAATTTTCGTTTCTCGCCGACCAAATCGAAAGCCGATCGCTGACGACGGAAAAATTTGCGCGCGGGGTTGCGTTTCTCGCCCTCGGATTTTCGAAGAAAATCCTTCTAGCGAACCCCTGCGGCAAGGTCGCTGACCTCACATTCCTGAATGGATCGCCGGACATTATCGATGCGTGGTATGGCGCAGTGGCTTATGCTTTTCAGATCTATTTCGACTTCAGCGCCTATTCGGATATGGCGATCGGGCTTGGACTGATGCTCGGCTTTGTTTTTGCCAAGAACTTCGACTCACCGTACCGCGCGACATCGATCACCGATTTTTGGCGGCGGTGGCACATATCGCTTTCAAGTTGGCTTCGCGATTACCTCTACATCCCCCTGGGAGGCAACAAGCGGGGAGCGGTCCGAACCTACATCAATCTCCTTTTGGTCATGCTCATCGGCGGGCTTTGGCATGGGGCCTCGTGGACTTTTGTGATTTGGGGAGGAATTCATGGCACGGCGCTGGCATTGGAGCGTTATCACGGAAAAACAGGCCCATTCCACCGCCTCCCCCATTTCCTCCAAACCGCGTTCACCTTTTTTATCGTGGTGGTCGCTTGGGTTTTCTTTCGTGCAAAAGACTGGTCCTCCGCTCTGGCTTATTGCCGCAGTCTGGCGGGATGGGGAGAACCTTCCGATGGGGCCGCGCTGCTGACCGGGATCATCTGCCAACCCTATTACATCGGCAGCTTCCTCCTCGCCGCCTTGGTGGTCTGGAAGGGGCCTCAAACGTGGGATTGGACTCGGACGCTAACACTCGGAAAAGTGACCGTGCTCTTCGCCCTATTCTGGCTTTCGATTATCGTGATGACCACGCAGGCCTACAACCCTTTCATCTACTTTATCTTTTAAGCCGTCATGCCGCCAAAAATTGATAACAGTCGGGAGGAGGCAGCGGATCGCGAGGTCGGAGTCACTACGATTTCCTCGAGGCTTAAGCGCGCTGTTGTTTTTGGTTTCCTTTTGACTCTGCTGTCGGTGCCGCTCATCCAGATTGGGATCGAATTCTCCGCTCGCGAATGGCCGCGTTGCTTCGATATCTTTCGCGCCATTCCGAATGCGGCGAAAGCCTTCGCTGAAGCCTCCTCAATGGCCTCTCGCATTTCTGCGGCGAACGAGTCCTTAAAAAAAGATTTCAAGAACTACGAAAAAACTCTCGAAGAGGAATCGTTTCTTATGCGGAACGCATTGCCGGCTGTCCAATATTTGACTCTCCGATTTTTTGGCCTCGGAAACGAAAAAGTGTACCCCGGCCGTGAGGGATGGTTGTTTTATCGTCCAGATGTCGACTATGTCGCGGGGCCCGGATTTATCGATCCTGCCGAACTTAGCCATCGTCCAAAATCGGCGAATCCGCTCCCAGCGCTGGTGCGCTTTCGTGATGACCTCGCGGCGCGAGGCATTCGTCTTGTTCTTCTACCCGTGCCGATCAAACCGGTGATCGACCCCGAGTACCTTTCGCATCCCATTCCGCATGGGCCGCTGCAAAATCCTTCTTTTGGAAATTTTCTCACCCAGTTGCAAAAAAATGGCATCGAGTTTGTCGATGCCTCCCAAGCGATGCTGGATAGCAAGCAGTCGAGCGGCAGCCCCCAGTTTTTGAAGACCGATTCGCATTGGACGCCCTCTGCCATGGAATGCGTAGCACGACAAATCGCACAAAAAATCCCAGTGACTGGCATATCCAAAAAATGGACTCGTGGCGAACCGCGCGAAATCCGGAATCACGGCGATCTGGTTGCCATGCTGCGCCTATCCGACCCAGTCGCTCTATTTCCCCTAGAGGAGGCGACTATCAGCCCAGTGGTAGGCCCTGATGGCACTGCTTGGACCCCCGACCCCTCAGCGGAGATCCTTCTGCTCGGCGACAGTTTTACCAACATCTATTCGCTCAACGATCTGGGTTGGGGAACTGGCTCCGGATTGGCGGAGCACCTCAGCTTGGCTCTTCAAAAGCCTCTGGATCGCATTGCCATCAATGCTGGGGGAGCCACCACCACGAGGCAGACCCTTGCTCGCTCGCCGGAGCGCCTTGAGGGAAAGAAGATCGTGATTTACGAATTTGCTATGCGCGATCTTGCTGTGGGCGATTGGAAAGTCCTTCCGCTCCCTGAAGCGAAGCCTGTCGCGGAAAAGCCAAGCCCTTCACGAACGGGGCTCGTTGGCACAATCAAGGATATCACCCGAGCCCCCAAGCCCGGTACCGTTCCTTACAAGGATCTGATTGTTTGCATTCACCTCAACGATATCGAAGGGGGTTCACCCGCCGAAGCCCTTGTTTTCCTGCATGGAATGAAAAACAACATCCCGACAGCGGCTAGTGAGCTCAATCCCGGTGACAAAATCCACCTTCAGTCTGTGCCTTGGAGCAGCGTGGAGGAGAAATACGGAGCCACTAACCGCAAGGAACTCAGCGGCCCCGCTGCGGAGTTGGAGGATATTTTCTGGTCCGAAGAAATCCCCGAAGCGGAGCGGTAATGGCGAAATCTGAAGCGTAAATTCTAAGACGGCGATTTACTTTTTGAGGGGAATCACGTCGCCTTTGGCGATGAATTGAACGTCGAGCCAAGGTGGAGGGTTGCCGCACTCGCCATCGATCCAGAATTCCGAGAATCCCTTGTCCACGGCATAATCCTGCAGCACGACAGGCAAGGTCGCCAACGGGTGCCAGTTGAGATCATACACGCCGACCTTGTCCCCGCCTTGATACCAGAGGTATTGGTCGCTCTTGACCTCGCCTTGAATGGTCATCGTGCCTAAGCCAGCGTGGATGACTGGATTTTTAATCGAGGAAGGGGTTTCCCCA
>CAYRTN010000131.1:0-5005 GCA_964427235.1 uncultured Chthoniobacter sp.
GCGTTGCTTTGCGTGACAGAATCCAGCTTGTTGATCGAGGAGTTGATCAGATCGACACCTTGGCTTTGCTCTTCCGAGGCAAGCGCGATCTGTGCGATGAGGTTGTCCACCTCTCGGGCTTTCGAGACGATAGAGGTGAGGCCATCAGCGACTTGGCGGCTGATTTCCGTACCGGCGCGGCTCTTGCCAATCGACTCTTCGATAATCTCCGCGGTTTCCTTAGCGGCGTCGGCGCTGCGGCGGGCGAGGTTGCGCACCTCATCGGCGACAACAGCGAAACCGAGACCAGCCTCGCCGGCGCGCGCGGCTTCCACCGCCGCATTGAGCGCGAGGATATTTGTCTGGAAGGCAATCTCGTCGATCGTCCTGATAATTTTTGCAATTTTGTCTCCGGATTTATTAATCTCGGACATGGCCCCCATCATGTTCTCCATGTCGGAGAGGCCGGCCTCGGCTGCTGTGCGGGCAAGGTGGGAGGATTCCTTGGCTTCCTGAGCGTTCTCGGCATTTCGCTTGGTGACAGTGGCGATTTCCTCGAGGGAGGAACTGGTGACCTCGAGAGATGCGGCTTGCTCGCTGGCGCCTTCTGCCAAACGCTGACTCGCAGAGGCCACTTGAGCGGAGGCCGAAGCCAACTGCTCGGAGCTATTCTCGAGATGGTTTGTGGTCTCAGAAAGTTGGCGATTGATACGAACAACAATCAAGATGGACCCGACCAAGACAATGAGGCCGGCTGGAATCGCCCAAGCCGAAGCCGCAGCCATGGCCTCGCGAACGGGCGTATCTACATAGGAGGTGGGTACGGTCAATACATAAGCGCCCCTACGATCGCCTTCCTTCCATCCCTCCATTTGAAAACCGAGCACATCGCGCCCATCACCCGTGCGGCTGTTTGCAGGATTGCCGTGGCAGGACATGCAGCTTTTGGACATGATAACCGGACGGGCGTAGGCGATGACGTTGGACTCACTGTCCTCGATGAAGGCTTCATTTTTTCCATCCTTGCCGACGGCATCCAGAATTCGGCGATCGAGGCTGGACTTGGGGGCATTGTCGGGATTGCGGGGCTGCTCACGAACGATGCGAAATGAAATCGGGGTGCCCTCAATGGCTTTGCGAATTGCGGCCCAAGCTGCAACGACTGGAACGGTTTTGTAAAATGTGGTGCTGCGATAGTTTTCCTTGCCTTTTTGCTCTAACTCGTGAGCCATTTCAGCATAATTAAAAGCGCCCTGTTGAGCGAGTTCACCAATAGAGTCGGTCGTACTTTCGACCTGCACGAGCAAGCTTCGCATCTCGGTTTCGACATCCTCGCGAATGATCGCGCTGACTTTATTGTGAAGGACCCAGAGACAGGTCGCCAAGGTAAGAACAATGCCTGAGATAACGATCAATACAATTCGACCGCCGAGGGAGCGAAAAAGTTTCTGTAACATATGTGAATTAGAAATAAACGATGAAAACAAAGAGAGGAAGCTCTATGTTTGCAGGTCGATTTTGGGGGTGGGGTTGTGTGGACTTACTGTTGACGGACCACCGCCATAAGACCTTTGGTGTTTTTAGATAAAGGGCCGATATTCCAGAGCAGGAAGCCTCCATGCGAGCGGGGAGTGATGTTTTTTTCTAGTTTGAGCTGGGTGTTAATTTCAGCAACCGGCCAACCGTGAGAAGACAAGCGATCTACGGCGATGCCTGGGAGAATCGGGATATTGCGGGGGTTGACTGTGGGATTCCGCCACCAGCGCAACAAGGATGAGAAACTTTGAGGACCGCCCTCCTTCCAATAGAGCTGAGGGGCCAAATAATCCACCCACCCGGCTCGCATCCACGTCACTGGATCCGAAAAAAGCTCATTGAGTTGATCCACTCCCGCTTTGACGTCGGCAGGAGCTCCTTTGGTGTAGATGCCGAAGGGGCTCACCCCAAATTTCAAGCCTGGCCTCACCGAGTGGACTGTCTGGCTGAGTTCGCGAATGAGGGTATTGACGTTACTTCGACGCCAGTCGGCCTTCGAAAGGGAGCCGCCGGAAGAGCGGTAGGCTGCATAAGTTTTCTCATCCGGAAAATGCGGAGGGCCCCCTTTGGCTGTGGGATAGGGGTAGAAATAATCGTCCAAGTGAACGCCAGAGAGATCGTAGCGAGTCACGAGATCGCGAACGACCGAGTTAATGTGGCTGCGTACCGCAGGAGCACCGGGATCCATCCAAAGCACGTTGCCGATCTGATAGGTGAATTGAGGGAAGCGTTTGCTCACATGCATCGGGGATCTCGGCAGCGACGCGCTGGCGGCGGCTCGGTAAGGGTTGAGCCACGCATGCACCTCAAGTCCGCGCTGATGGGCTTGGGCGATAAAAAAAGCCAACGGATCATAGCCCGGCGAGCGGCCTTGGGTGCCAGTGAGGTAGCGGCTCCAAGGCTCGATCTGCGAAGCGTAAAGAGCATCCCCCTCCGGCCGCACCTGAAGGAGAACGGCATTGAGCCCCGCCGCTTTCGCTGCGTCAAGAAGTCGAACCGCCTCCCCTTTCTGCGCCTCGGCGGACAATCCTTCCTTGGATGGAAAATTGATATTGTAAACAGACGAGATCCAAGCCCCTTGGAAGTCCGCGAAACACGGAAGAACAGAGGCGAGAAGGAAAAGCAGAGAGAGAATATTTTTATTCGTTTTCATCAATAGTTGAAGGATTCCGCAGGTGGTTCGGTTTCAGAAATCGCGCTGGCTTCGATCACCGCAATATGGCGGCCACCCTCGACCGGGAATGTGGCCTTGCCAAGGACTTTCACCCATGTCATTTCCGGAAATTGGGTGCCAGGTTTCGCCTGAACCGTGATCGCGACAGGTCGCGCATCCGCTGCACAGCACATCACAAAAAGCCGCATCAATTGGAATCGGTCGCCATTCGGATTACCCGTTCGCATTGAAATGAACTGGCCCTTCACCTCCACGTCCTTGTTCTCAAAATCGGCCCGCATTCCCTCTTCCGAAGCGCCATAGAGGAGATCCACCGTCTCGGCGATGATGTATCCTTCGGCGTTTTTTTTCAGATAGAGGGCAGGATCCATCATACTTCCATCCACAGGCGCCCCCGATTCCCCCGGCAAATCGGGATCGACTGGAGAACTGAATGTCGGAAGTTCCGCGCTGTCGGTGACAATGCCTCGATTCATCACGGTGTTCGCGCTAAAGCGTCCTTGGGATATACAAACGGCGCAAAGAAGAGGAACGAGAAGAAGGGCGATGGCCAAGATTCCGCCGCCAAAGGGATGCCGCGCACCACAGTCATTAGCTTGGGACTGCCATGTAGTCTGGAATGTGAAAAGCAAGGCTCCGGATATGGCGAGGAGCACTATTCCCGCGACGAAGGTGGGAATATGAAAGTCCGGGTGCAAATAGGAATCGATTCGTCCCGACAGTTGGAAATAAACAAGAATGATTCCCCAGACGAGCAGGATGGCAGAGGCCGAGAATCGGGAGGTCTTTGCACTCATAGGGCGATCACAGAAAGCCGCACGCAAATCAACCCGATCAACACGAAGAGCCCGACCGCAAGACCGAATACAAATCTTCGTCGGAAGACAGCCGCGTAAATGAACACCAACTTGAGATCCATCATGGGACCAAATACCAGAAACGCCAATTTCGCAACGGCTGGGAATGAGACGAACGTCGCGGCCACAAAGGCATCCGATGAACTGCATAGAGCCAATATGCCAGCCAGCGCCATCATGGAAGGCACCGCCAACCAATCGTGCAGCGCCAGCGGCAGGAAGAGAGATTGATCGACCGCCGTTCCAAAGACCGAGGCCGCCGCTGCACCCACGATGAAATAAAGCATCACATCCAGAAAATCTCGAACTCCGGCATCCATCGCAGCAACGAGCCGCCGAGACAGCGGAGCACCACTGCCTCCCCCCGCATTAGCAGATCCTAGGGCGACCGACTCTAGGATTTCTTTTTTGAGCACGGATCCGATGGAAAGATTGTAAACCGCAATGCCCGCGAGGGCGGCGATAAAAAATCCCAGTCCGAGCCGAAGGACAGTGAATTCCGCCGCTCCCTGCCCCCGAAATGCCGCATAGGTACTGAGCGCCGTGATCGGATTCACGATCGGCGCGGCAAGCATGTAGGCCACGGCATTCGATACCGGAAGTCCCTTCGCAATCAGGCGGCGGATCACCGGCACAATGCCGCACTCGCACATCGGAAAGACCAACCCCAGAAGAGCGCTTACACAGACCCCGGCAAACGGACTGCGAGGAAGGAACCGCGTCATCACTCGAGCCGGCAGGAATTGATCGATCAGGCCCGACATCAATGTTCCCAAAAGAATAAAAGGCACGCCCTCCAGCAACACACTCAGAAAGGCGTAGGAAAAATCGGGCAGACTGAATGAAAACCAAGGTTGATTCATGCGTTGGGTGATTTTTTTATTTTGCGCAAGATAGCACCATTCCCACGAAACTAATCGGGATACAGCTCACCCAGCAACTTCGAACGAGGTGATTTATCCAGACTTGTTGTCGGAGCGCGGTCGCGTATTAGTGTATTTCGATCTTCTATGCACCAAGGCTCGCTTGCTCTACTTCTCCACGCCCATTTGCCATGGGTGCGGCACCCGGAACACGAGGAATTTCTGGAGGAGGATTGGCTCTTCGAGGCCATCACGGAGTGTTACATTCCTCTCCTGAAGATGCTGCGCCGGATGGTGACCGAGAAAATCCCTCTCAAGATCACCTTCACCCTCACCCCGAGCCTTTGCGCCATGCTTCGGGATCCGCTTTTACAAAAACGCGCCGAGCGATATCTGGAGCGGGGCTACGAACTCTCCCGGATGGAAATCGACCGCACATCGAACGATGCGGCGGTGAATGGAATCGCCCGCCATTATCAACACGTCTTCCGCGAATCCCTCGATTTTTATCAAAAGGAAATCAACCGCGACATCGTCGGCGCTTTTGCCCAACTTCAAAAAGACGGCATCATTGAAATCATCACCTGCGCGGCCAC
>CAYRTN010000132.1:0-4997 GCA_964427235.1 uncultured Chthoniobacter sp.
AACCAAGTTGCTTTTTTCTTAAGAAGTTTAAGAATGGCTTCCGTTTGAAAAGAGAAACTGTTGGTTTCGATGCTAATGGAGCGAAGGAGTTCGGTGCGCTGAAGGACAAGACCGTTGTAGTAAGGGATTCTCTGTCCGAAAATCAGGTTGACGAGGTTGACATAGCAACAGGAAATGATCCGGCGGTGTCGGGCGCGGATTTCTGGGTTGGTGACATAAGGGATGATGATGTCGGCCTTGCCGCGTGTCTGGAGAATGGGAAGCACTCCATCAACGGGATGTTCGTTGTCGGCTGGGAATACCATCACATGGGAGAACTGGGCCTCACGAAGACCCGTTTTGAAGGCACCGCCCATTCCAAGGTTAATCTCGTTGGAGAGAGCGCGAAGGCGCGGGTCACGGGCGGCAATCTCTGCTGCGATCTGCGAAGTTCTATCGGTACTGCAATCGTTAACGACTAGGATTTCGAAATCCGTCCCAGATTGCATGGCAGCAGCGCAGGCGGACTCCACAGACGCAGCGAGGGTTTTTTCCTCGTTGTAAGCCGGGATAATAATGGAGAGACCGTCTTTCAATGGGGGCAAAGACTGACTCAGATGAAGTTGACGTGTTGAACTGATCCTTCCGCCGGCACCAACTCACCCTCGCCCTTAACGACTTTGTCGAGAGCTTCGTTAACCTTGTGTTGAAGGCAGAGGCTACCACACATCTTTTGGGCATTGAACTCGGGGCTGGCAAGATAGTTCATAACTTCCCAATAGCGATCGCTGGCCCAAATATCTTTGAAACGTTCTTCGCAGATATTGCCAATGTGGAACTTTTTATACTTCTCGTTAAAAAGCATGCCGCATGGGGCCACAAGGCCGGACCCGGAAATTTGCAAAAGGAATGGGGCACCATAACAGCGTTGGTAACTCCGTGTTCCTGTAGCCTCGATTTTACTCCACTTCACCGTGCATTGATAGGTCTCGGTGGACATCGCTTCGGCCTCACGGAGGAGACCATAGAGGCTGGAATAGCCGCTGTAATTGACACCAAGGTCCCCGTCCTCATTGTCGCTACAATGCTTGATAACAAGGTAGTCCACCCCAAGATCGCGACCGAGTCGGGCAAGCGGAAGGATTTGGTCTGCGTATTCCGGCATGAGCACCATTTGAAGACCGATGGTGCACGTGAGCTTGTCGCGGCGCTTGACGGCGACCATATCTTTGATGTTTTGCACGATGCGGTCAAACCACTCCTCTTTCACCCCCATGATCTCGGCGTAGCGGCTCTTCTCACCAGCTGAGATGTTGATACGAAGGTAGGTGAGATGCTGGAGAAGTTGCTCGGATTTACTTTTTGTGAGCACAAACCCATTCGTTCCGCAGGCCATGGAAAGTCCCTTTTCATGCCCGTATTTGCAGGTGTGCATGAACACAGGAGAAATGGTGCTCTCTCCATCGGACACAAGGCTAATGCCCTTCACCCCTATCTCCGCGCAGTCATCGATAAAGGCGGTGATGACATCTTTGTTAATCGTGCTGCGGTCATTTTCCTGCAACATCGCGTAGCAGTAGTGGCATCCGTAGTTGCAACTCCGAGTGAGTGCCATATCAATAGTAATGGGAGCTATACGCTTGCCATCAAGCCAATCTCGGACACGTTCGGTATGCCATCCGATCTTTGTGCCATCAAGTATCAGGCGTTCCACATGGTCATCGATTGCTGCACTCATAGTTTGTACTAGGGTTGAAATTCGAACTTACAGCCTTCTGAGCTGGCTTGCATCTTTCATTTCGAGGCAAAAAACTTCAAGGCGGGGGTCGCAACTGGTGCGAAGGATTTTTTCCAATTCCAATGCGGCTTTTCTTTTTACCCCCACTGAGGCGTCGCCCTCAAACTTGATGGTCACAGCATAGGGCTTATGCGCGTCGATAACGCGAATGCCTTTTTCGTAGCCAATTAAACGAAGAGATTCAGAGTCAAGCGCCGCCTGGCATGCGGCTTCGCGCTGCTCTGCCGAAAGAGCTATCCAATGAGTGGAGGGGCCGACGTCAAAGAAATTCGTTTCACGGACTGAAAAGACCTCCGTTTGATGCAAAACTCCCTCCAAGAGAATTTTCACTTTTGCAAAAATAGGGTCTGCGTTTTGCGGAAGGATAATGCCGAGAACGGGTGGTTTTTTTGCGAAGTGTCTCATGCGATGTTCAAGACGCACAATGGCATGCTGGCGAATCTCGAGAAGCGGCAGTCCGATCATCAACTCGGAGAGCATATCCAACGAAGATGTCAGAGATCGGGATGAGCTTGAATGAGGCACGTGACCAGCATCGGTGACAACATGAGACGCTTTATCAAAAATGATCCACAGGGCCGCATCGGAATTCTCAAACAAATAAGCATCAGAAGGTGCGGGCTTATTGAATTTCAGTTTATCAAAGCGATTTCGAAGTGCGGCTTTGTAAAAATCGCGCACATCCAAGAAGAACGCAGACTTAGCCAAATCGGCAATCTCCAAGACCACCTCATCCTGCTCGATGTTCATATTTATAGAGGCCATGTGAGAAAGCAGATCTGGAAGGGCTGCGGGGGGTAAATCTCCAAGCGTTTGGGATTTGATTCGGAGCGAGAGCTCATCCATGCCTCCGATCTGCGCGGCCTCTATGAGGTTAGTCAAACTGGATAAAATTTCATCATCTGGAACCCAGCTTTCCATCCAAGAAAATCCCGTACTGAACCCACGAGTCTGAATCTCAAGATTATTCGAATAGGATGAGACAAGATCTTCGTAAGAAATGGAAGGACTGGATACACTCATGAAATTGGCAGTCTTCGACTATGTATCGCCGACTCTCAAGATGCAATTTTTGAATCAAGGTAAATTTTGATAGATCGCCGCTTGAACCAATTCAAAAGAGACAGCAGAGTGACACGCATTACCCATGCCTATTTCTCACAATACCATCCAGCAACTTGGAGATTATCGGGACGTGCAACCTCAACTTGCAGGCAGAGAGGTTGCCCTCGAACTTTACAGGCAGATGCTTCGATTACGCCGAATCGAGGAGGCCCTCCATGAGGAATACCATCCCGCTGATGAAATGCGATGCCCCATCCATTTCTGCATTGGCCAGGAGGCTGTCCCATCCGCGCTTTCATTGCTTCTGAACTCCGATGATTTTCTTTTCAGTCACCATCGCTCTCACGGGTACTACTTCGCTAAGGGCGCTCCCATCCGCGAACTTTTTGCTGAGATTTACGGACGCAAGACCGGCGCGAGCGGAGGATTGGCGGGCTCACAGGACATTTCGCACCCTGCATCGCATTTTTATAGTGGGGCCATCCTTTCTGGAGCTGTGAGCATCGCGGCAGGTGCAGCCTTTGGTTTTCAACTGCAAAAAAAATCACAGATTAGCGTAGCCGGATTTGGTGAAGGGGCGACAGACGAAGGGGCATTCTGGGAAGCGGTCAACCATGCCGGCGCCAAAAAACTTCCTTTGCTCTTTGTTGTAGAAAATAACCGCTACGCGACCTTCTCCGACCAACTGAAAAGACAGAATGCTGATAATATTTCTGAACGTGTCCAAGCATTCGGTGTGCGGTCGACAAAGATTTTTGGAAATGATGCTCCACTAGTCTGGAAGACCCTCAAGGGGGAAATCGAGCGGTTGAGAGACGGCGATGGACCGGCCCTTGTTGAATCCTACACTTATCGATGGAATAGCCATGTCGGCCCAGAGGATGATGGATTCAATAAATATCGCCCGACGGAAGAAATGGTTTTCTGGAAACGCAACTGTGCGATCCGCCTTTTGCAGGAGAAACTTTTTGAAGCTGGATGGATGGATGAGGCAACGATTGCCGTCCAAGAAAAAAAGATCTCGCAAGAAATTGCTGATTGCTTCGATTTCGCAAAGTCCAGCGACTTCCCTGAGGTTTCAGATTGGAATGCCTTGAACTTTGGCAGTGAAAGCCCGCTCGCCGATGCATTGCTTGGCGATGAGGACTCGACAAAATTCAATCCACTCCAAAACGAAGCGAAACTTGCACCTTACTAAAATCTCAAATGGAACGAGAAATCTCCTACGCAGAAGCTATTCGAGAGGCCACCGATCAAGCGATGGGTTTAAGTCCAGATGTGATTGTCCTTGGTCAATTAGTCGATACGCCTTCCGGTATTTTTGGTACAACTACGGGGTTAGCTGAGAAACATGGTCGGGACAGAGTTCAGGACTATCCCGTTTCTGAGAATCTCATGACAGCAGCCGCACTTGGGGCCTCGCTCACCGGCTTACGACCTGTGATTTGCCATCAGCGGTTGGATTTCATGCTTTACTCATTGGATGCAATCACAAATTGGTTGGCACTCTGGCGGTTTAAATCGAATGGCAAATCATCCGCAAGGGTTACGATCCGAGCGATTGTAGGCAAAGGCTGGGGCCAGGGTCCTCAACACTCAAAAAGTCTCCATTCATGGTTTGCGCATTTGCCCGGCTTAAGAGTTGCAATGCCAGCTACTGCCTTCGATGCAAAAGGCCTCCTGCTGGAGAGTATATTCAGCGAGGATCCCGCGATTATTATTGAAGGACGGGGACTTTTTTCGATGCGAGAACATGTTCCTGAGACACCCTATCGCGTGCGCTTTGGAAAGGCACTTATTCGCCAGAAGGGCTCGGACATGACATTGGTAGCGATCGGGGCGATGGTACCTCCAGCCATGCGTGCCGCTGAGAAACTCCGCCTCGAGGGAATCACTGTAGAGGTGGTAGACCCTCGCACACTCAGTCCGCTGGATCGAGAAACCATCTTGGAATCAGTTTCAAAAACGAAGCGACTAGTTGTAGCTGATCCAGGCTGGCATTCCTTTGGGGCCGCTTCGGAAATTATAGCAACCGTTTCCGAGTCACTTGGTAGAATTTTGCTTAGCAATCCCGTGCGCGTCACCCACCCCGATAGCCACACGCCCATGAGTATGACGCTAGAAAAAGCTTACTATCCAGACGAAGCTGAAATTT
>CAYRTN010000133.1:0-4994 GCA_964427235.1 uncultured Chthoniobacter sp.
TTTTATTTTTTTACTTTGGGGCCAGCCCATTTAGTCTCTGGTTCGATATGAAAACGCTCGTCACTGGCTCCTCCGGCCTGATCGGTTCCGAGGTCTCTCTGTTTTTTGCCCGTCAGGGCTGCACCATTCACGGGGTGGACAACAACCAACGTGCTGCTTTTTTTGGTCCGCAGGGCGACACGCGGTGGAATCAAACCCGACTGCAAAATGCGATCCCCGGATTTCAGCATCACGAGGTGGATATTCGCGACCGCCAAGGCGTTCTCGACCTCGTGGCGAGCGTGAAACCTGACATCATCATTCACACTGCAGCGCAACCCTCACACGACCGTGCGGCAGCGATCCCCTTCGACGACTTCGACACCAATGCCGTCGGCACCCTTAATATGCTCGAAGCCGCCCGGCGCGCTTGTCCGGAGTCGCCGTTTGTCCACATGTCGACGAACAAAGTCTATGGCGACCGCCCGAATTCGATCGCTCTGAGCGAACTCGACACGCGCTGGGATTACGCCGATCCGAACTACGAGCACGGTATTGCGGAGAGCTTTTCTATCGATCAATCGAAACACTCGCTCTTCGGTGCCTCGAAGGTGGCGGCTGATGTAATGGTGCAGGAATACGGACGTTATTTCAATATGCCGACCTGTTGCCTGCGCGGCGGTTGCCTCACTGGCCCGAACCACACGGGTGTCGAGTTACACGGCTTTCTTAGCTACCTTGTGAAGTGCAATCTCGAAGGTCGCGAATACAAGGTTTTTGGATATAAGGGCAAGCAAGTGCGCGACAACATTCACAGCGAAGATGTGGCCCGCTTCATGTGGGAGTTTTGCAAAGCCCCCCGAGTCGCCGAGGTGTATAATCTAGGCGGAGGGAAGGCGAATTCCTGCTCGATTCTGGAGGCCTTCGCCATTGCCGAATCCTTCACCGGAAAAAAACAATCCTTCACCTACGTGGATGAAAACCGCATCGGCGATCACATTTGCTACTACAGCGACCTGCGCAAAATGAGGGCCCACTATCCCAGCTGGGACATCACGATCAGCCTCCCTGAGACCATTCAGCAAATTGTCTCTGCTTGGCAGACTCGCCTTTAACCTAACTCCTGCGACAATTACGCTCCCAGGTTGAAATATAACGCTAGTCGTTTTGTTGATCTAAGCTCCTTGAATATCATCGTTTTTGCAGGCAACGACCACTCCTTTTTGGTCATAATAAATTCTGTTCGAATCGGATAAATGAATCCCTTTTTTCCAGCCGCATTGCATTTGTCGCTAGACGCGATTGAAACAAACCAAAAACAGGTGATGGGCAGACGTGTAGCGGGAAGAGGATTTGCAGAAGCCATTACCGCCTCATTGCAGCCCAACGAACAACTGAAAATCTTTGGACATAATAAGTCCGACTTGCAGAGCCTGTCTGCTCTTTTGCAGCCAAAACTAGCACCCAGTTGCAAGCTTCATCTTCAATTGGGTCTTACGCCAAAAACCTTGAAAGAAGTTGGCTCATTACATATGCCTGACCCTGGCCTCGCTCGTTGGAGCCTATTCAGAGCTAACTTGCCTCCACACGCATTTTCTCTCACAGGCGTTATTCATACTGTCTGCTCAGATCGTATTTTGGATGCTTTGGATCAACTTTATCGCGCACCCTTGCATCCATGGGATGCATTAATTTGTACGTCTCGGGCTGGGCAAAACGTCGTTAATGAGGCCATGGCAGGCTGTCGCGAAAACCTTTCCAAAAGATTTGGCGTCACGCTCCCCTCAAATATCGGCCCTAAATTACCGATTATTCCTCTTGCTATTGATCACTCCGCATTCCTAAAAAACGAATCCCGCGAACATCTCCGCTCTGATGCACGCCAATTAATGGGAATACCCCACAATGCCTTTGTTGTCTTATTCGTAGGGCGCTTGAGCTTTCATAGTAAAGCTCACCCGGCCGCGCTCTATAAGGCTTTGTTACGCCTCTCTCAAACGAATCGTGACATTATTCTTATTGAGTGCGGTCATCTGTTCAACGAACCCATAGGCCAAGCTTACGATCAACTTGCTAGCCACTTTCCTGACCTTCAAATTAGGCGTGTAGGGGGGCTCAAGCCTGCTACTGAACTTGAAAAACAACACTGCCTCTTTGCGGCGGACGTTTTTTGCTCACCCGCTGACAATCTTCAGGAAACCTTTGGGCTCAGTCTTCTCGAAGCCATGGCTGCCGAACTGCCAGTTATTGCAAGTAATTGGAATGGGTATCGCGACATTGTGGAACATGGAGTTACTGGCGAATTAATCACTACGCGCGCATGTTTTTCACCAAAAAATGAAATAGATTCGTTAGAGTTGGACTACCGCCTAGGATATATAGGTTACGATAAAATGATCGGAATGCGTAGCCTCGCTGTAGAGGTTGATGGGGAGGCTTTATTTGATTCTCTTAGCCGCCTGTTTAATAATAAAGACCTACGCCAATCGATGGGCATTGCTGGGAAACACCGCCTTGAGCGTTTGTTCACTTGGAAAGTTGTTGCTCAACAATACCGCGAACTCTGGATGGAATTGGCCGATGTTCGCAATCACGCTCAAACCAACGACCCACACGCACAACCAGAAGCCGGGGTCACGTCATACGGAAGATTGTTCGGGCATTATCCTGCCGAATTGGTTGATTCCAGCTTGGAAATACCTTTTAAACTCACGGTAACCCCATCGTCTTTGCCTTCATGCGTGCTGAGAGAGAAAATGAACCATGAATCTTTACTTGGGCTTTTTGGGGCAAATTTAGAGCCGCTTATAAGCCTGATAGAAGAGCATGGGTACATCGACAATACTCTCCTTTCCAGTCTTGGAATTCCATCCTCTCAAAAAACTTTAATGATTGTAGCTCTTCGTAAGCTCGGGATCGTATCGCTGTCTCCTTCATGAAAATCCTCCTCACAGGTATTTGTGGTTTTGCTGGCAGCGTTCTCGCGCGCACCCTCTTGGAGCACCGGCCCGGATTGACGATCATTGGCATCGACAACCTTTCTCGCAAGGGAAGCGAAACCAATATCGAACCTCTTCGCGCGCTGGGTTGCGATGTTCGCATCGGCGATGTTCGCGACTTGGCACTTTTGGATTCTCTTCCTGCCTGTGACTGGATCATCGACTGCGCCGCAAATCCTAGCGTACTTGCGGGAGTCGATGGAGGCACGAGCAGCCGCGAGTTGGTGGATCAAAACCTCTACGGAA
Organism: uncultured Chthoniobacter sp.; assembly: GCA_964427235.1. GTDB lineage: Bacteria > Verrucomicrobiota > Verrucomicrobiia > Chthoniobacterales > Terrimicrobiaceae > UBA967. The sequence continues at coordinate 3,225 of CAYRTN010000133.1, forward strand.
CCGTGAACCTCTTGGAGCTTTGCAAAAAATGGAATGCGGGATTCACGCTCATGTCCACGAGCCGCGTGTATTCGATCGCGGCCATGGCAGCCTTGCCCATCTCGAAATCTGGTACTCGATTTGAAATCCCGCCGACCTCAACCGGACCCGGATGGTCGCATGCCGGCATCACGGAGGCTTTTTCGACTCAACCTCCTGTGAGCCTCTACGGAAGCACGAAGCTCTGCTCCGAATGGCTCGCGCTAGAATACGGCGAAGCTTTTGGCTTTCCCGTTTGGATCAACCGTTGTGGTGTTCTCGCCGGCGCCGGTCAATTTGGGAAGGCCGACCAAGGAATTTTTTCTTATTGGATTCATAGTTGGATGGCTGGACGACCACTTCGCTACATCGGATTCGGCGGATCAGGACTTCAAGTGCGTGACTGCATGCACCCACGCGACCTCGCCGCGGTGACTCTTCGCCAAATCGACCATCGCGGAAATGATAAGCCTCGTATCGTTAACTTTGCTGGCGGAGTCGAGAATTCCATGTCCCTCAAGGAACTTTCCTCTTGGTGTGCGGCCAAATCTGGACCAGCCCAACCGGATAACGATCCCGCGTTACTCTCCCACTCCGATTCCATCCGTCCATTCGATATCCCTTGGGCGATCCTCGATCCTGCTTTGGCTGAAAAAACGTGGGGCTGGAAACCCGAAGCCACACTGGAAATGATACTCTGTGAAATCCAAGACCATGCCATCGAAAATCCGTCTTGGCTGGATCTCGTCGCAGGCTGATGAAATCCGTTTTTCGTTTCTTCGGCAGGAATAGAAGGTTACTGGCATGATTGTTATTGTCGGAGCAGGACTTGCCGGGCTCGCTTGCGCCACCGAGCTGCACTGCCAAGGCAAGCCATTCCTCATCCTCGATGCTGCGGACGCTCCCGGCGGACGCCTCCGCACGAGCATCCGTGACGGTTTCACTCTGGATCACGGTTTTCAGGTTGTATTGAGTTCTTACAGTTCCGTCTCGAAGGTGGTCGATATCGCCTCCTTGCAGCCGCGATACTTTGAATCTGGGGCTCTCCTAGCCCACGAAGGCCGATTTGCGCATTTGGCTAATCCAATCCGACATCCACTTGCCCTTCTCGAAAACCTCACCTCGCAGGTCTTTTCTTTCCGAGACAAGCTTCTCCTCGGCACTCTTGTCACTCGCGTGACTATGTCCAGCGACACCTCACTTCTCTCCCGATGCAAAAGCACTAAGGATCTTTCCACTCGGGATTTTCTCCAACAATTTGGCTTTAGTCCTATATTTCTCTCCCGTTTTGCCGAGCCCTTCTTTGGCGGCGTTCTTCTGGATGGCGACCTTGGTACGAGTGCCGGTCTCTTTCTCTATTATCTTAAAAAATTTACCACTGGTCGCGCTTGGCTTCCGGCTTCCGGCATCGCCGCGCTCCCATCCCAAATGGCGTCTCGCTTACCCGCAGGCTCTCTTCGCTTGCGAACTCGGGTCATGTCCCTAGACGTAAAAAACCATCGCGCTTGCGGTGTGACTTTAGAAAATGGCGAGCACATAGCCGCTTCTTGCATCGTTCTCGCGCTCGCCGAACCAGCTGCTTGTCAGCTTCTGGAACGACCCGCTCCAGAGCCCGCGCGGAGCGTGGCCGTGGTTTATTTCAAGTCCCGTCAATCCATCTATCCCAATCCTTGCTTGGTTCTTCCTGAAAGCGGTTTCGGTCGCGTGCGACATTTTGCACAAGTCACCAATGTGGCACCCGAGCTCGCTCCC
>CAYRTN010000134.1:0-4961 GCA_964427235.1 uncultured Chthoniobacter sp.
ACTGCAGAAGGATCGTTGACGTTTGCGGGCGACCGCCGCCGGGACTTGTTGTGAGGATCGGAACCTCCTTGCGGTCTGGCCCGAGCACGATCTGGTGCTCGAATGATCCGTCGGCTCGCACGGGAACTTGGCATCCATCAATTTGAATACTCGCCTGCGGATGCGTCCTTCCACTCAAGCTGATCTGAGTTTCGCCGCTGAACTCCTTTGGAACGGCATTCGAAAAGGAAGAGGAATTCTCCGAGGCACCCCAACTGCTCGAGGCGTTCTCCCAACTTGAAGTCAATTGCTCGAGGCTGGATAGACCTGCTTCTGACCAACTTGATAGAACCGCATTGCTCCAAGAGGCACTGGTAGATTCCAGCCAACTGCTAAGGGTGTTCCAGGATGCCGATAATCCCGATGCGCTGGTCTCCATCCCGGAATTCCAGGAACTTGAAACCGGACCAGATGCGAAAGTCTCCACAGCTGAACTCCAGCTACTTTCGGCCGCTGCACCCCAACTGCTTTCGGCCGCACCACTCCAACTCCCCTGCGCTGCCGTTCCCCAGCTACCTTCAGCCGCGCCGCTCCAGCTACCCTGAGACGCCGCTCCAAAACTACTTTGTGCAGCACCGCTCCAACTGCCTTGTGCTGCGCCACTCCAGCTCGATAAGGCCGCAGCGACCCAACTGGTGAGGCCAAATGTCATGCGCTCAACCAAGCCAGCGGAGCTCACATTCGAGGAGGAGGATGCGAGTTCCTGTTTGAGTTGTGAAAACGCGCTAAAGAGACTGCTTTCTGCCTGTCCGAGTTGCAGTCGGGCGATGGTCTCGGGCAGCTCTCCCGAGCCAAGTCGTTCGTTGAGAATATGGCGAATAGCAGCATGGAGGTCCTCGGAACTCATCGACACACTGGAAAGGTTTTCCATAAATGCACTGCCGAGAAGAGCCGTCAAAATGCCCCGCTCCTTTTCCTCCAGAGGGAATGCCATCTTTCCCTGCTGGGGCTGAGCGCCACCGGAGTGGATGTGGCCAGCTCCCGCCTTCTTTTCCCTATAAAACGAACGCTCGATGCTCTGCACGAGTTTGTGGAAACTGAGATGGAGAGGGATCGTGGCGAAATCAAACTGGTTCGATTCCGAAATCCTGTTGCGCGGGGTAGCCACGATGCCCGAGCGGCCAATGACATTCCATTGCTTTGAACGATAGAACCCGATCTCCACGGCATAACTTTCCCCCGCGGACTTAACGGGAATATACCAATTCCGCGTTTCAAACGGGACTTCGATTTCCTGCTCAATCATTCCTCCTCCCGATTCGACTCGGAGATGGCAGGGCCCACCGGGATGCCGTGAAATATCGATATCCCAATAGGTAAAGAGCCAGTGTGGATCCTGAGCCACCAAGAAAATCGAATTGTCGCCATAGCTGCGAGGGAGAGCGCCAAGATCATCGATCGAAATTGAAGGCTCAGCGGCTTTTTTAGTAGAAAGCTTCACTGAGGTTCCCATTCTCTTTCCATCGATCTCCATTTCCGAGGAAGCAGCCACAACGGATTCACTAAAGAGATTTTCTTTTGAAGCGCGCGAAGCCGATGCCGTTTTCTTCTTAGCGGATGCTGGGGACGCCACCTTTGCTGTCGAGCTGGGTTTAGCTACTCGACGAACTGGCTTGGGCTTTTTGCCCGCCGTTTCTTTTTTGCTGATCATAGTTTGGCCTCCGGTAAGATGTGGTCTTTCTCTTAATGACGATCTCTGGGGTATGCAAGTCCGATATCTAGCTTAACAGGGTATATTGTGGTGGGTCTTTTCCCACCTTGCAAGACTTAAGCAACTCCCTTTTTCTTAAATACAAATAGAAACCCGAACATTATACGTTCGGGAGTAAAAAAGAAGAAGCCGGATGCCGACATGCGTCGACCATCCGGCCTCCAACCTACCCATGAAAGAAATCGTAAAAACTAAGCTGGCGAATCGGCTTTGGAGCGTTCTTTTTTGCTCAATGCGCGGCGTAGCTTTCGGAGTGCAATGTTTTGAAGCTGGCGAATGCGCTCACGCGTCACCCCAAACTTCACACCGACTTCCTCGAGTGTCTTGCTCTTCTGACCATCAAGCCCGAATCGAGAATTGATAATTTTGCGCTCACGGTCGTCCAAGACATCAAGCAAGTCGCCCACTTCATCGCGAAGATCTTTGTCACGAAGGATTTCATAGGGATCAAAAGCCTGATCGTCCCCAATGATGTCTCCCAAAGCGGTCGAGTCGTCATCACTGATGGGCTGGTCCAACGAGGTGGGACGGATCGCAGCGCTCTTCAGCGCGGCGACTTTGGCTTCAGCCATACCGACCTCTTCAGCAAGCTCTAAGTCGCTGGGTTCGCGACCGAGTTCCTCTGTTAATTGGGCAGAAACACGGCGCAGCTTCGCGATTTTATCCACAAGATGCACGGGCAAGCGGATGGTTTTACTTTGGTTAGCCAGAGCGCGCTTGATGGACTGTTTGATCCACCATGCCGCATAAGTGCTGAGCTTGCCGCCTTTTTGAGGGTCAAAACGCTCGACCGCCTTCATCAGGCCAATGTTCCCCTCGGAAATGAGGTCCAGCAGAGGCAAGCCGAAATTCGAGTAATCGCGAGCGATTTTGACTACGAGGCGAAGGTTGGATCGCACCATTTTGTGACGAGCCTCTTGATCGCCTTTTTTAATGCGACGAGCTAGAACCACCTCTTCTTCGACTGTAATAAGGGGGTATTCTCCGATTTGTCGGAGATATAACTGGAAACCTGTATCTGTGTCTTCAAATGCCATAGTTTTGTTTTATTAAAGTTACGCAACGCACCCCTTCGGCAATTAAGTCAAAAGAATCCGTCCTGAAGTTGGACAATCCCTCAACGGCAAACGTTCAAAAAAAATTTAATTCCTCGTGGAAGAAGAGAGGAAGCTGTTCAAAAGGGCGGCCTCTTGAATCGTGAGACTATCTGGAGGAATGGCGGCAGCGAGGCTCTGGGCCTCCGTCAAGCGATCGTTGGCAGCAAGCACACTCGCAAAAATGGCTTTTTGCCATGGCCCCAAGTTGGCAGCGTTGACGCGCTGATCTCCGTTTTCCAAATCAAAGATCGCTTTGGCCTTGCGTCCCTCACAAATCAACCCAAGCGCATAGGTCATCCGGCAAGCGACATCATTGGAGTGCTTGTTTGCCCTAGATTCCAATTCAACCAGAGAAACTGGCATCTTGAGCGCGAGCTTGGTGGAATCAATCGAATCCAAAACGAGCGGGTCATTTTTCAAGAAGGGGCTTTTAATAGCGCCCTCCAAAAAATCTAAAAAATGTTGGGAGTCCCTTTGATTTCTCACAAGCAACGCAAGGGATTTGAAATTCCCAACCGCCAAGGTCGGATCTTCAAAAAGGACGGCTAAATTTTCCTGCACAAGCGCCCATTCCCCCGCGAGAATGAGATGCCCAAAAACCTGACCCGCAAACTCAGGATGCGACTCGTGAAGTGCGATAGCCTTACGATAGAGAGTGTCCGCATTCGCTGAATCTCCGCGCATTTTGAGGGATTGCGCCAGAAACGGTAGAGTGTCGTAGGCGGCAAGAGGGTTCTTCGGATTTCGAAGAGCGGCATCGATTTCGCTCCAACGACGACCTTCGGATGCCGCCTCGATCCAAAGTAAAAATGCCTCCCGAGATTGGATCGCCTCATTCAGAGGCAGAATCGCAAGCGCCGACTCAGGTTGGTCATTTTTGAGCATCCAACGAATGACGGGTTCCCTTTGATCAAAACGGAGATTTAACGCACGCTTCACTTGGGCTTGAATCAACCCCTCGCGGGCGGACTGGTCTATCTGCGTTTGAAGTTCATCGGCCAACAGAAGCGATTCGGAGGTGGCGGCAGGATGGGAGCGGTACTGCTTAATCCACTTCATGCGATCATTTTTAACAAGCCCGGGGGTCACAAGCCCCAAACGAAGTGCCTCCAACCCATGCGCATCGTTGAATTTGGCCATCTTTTGCAAGAGTCGGTCTATTTCTGGGGCGCGAACGGGCAGCAAGTCGGGCTGGCTCATCAAATATTGGATGAGAGCAGAAAGGGTGGCTTGGTTTTCCTGCACCTCCAATGCCAATCGAAGTTCATTTTCCTGAGCGGAGACCTCGCCCTGTTTTGCGCAAGATTCGGCCTTAATCAAATGCGGGTATGCAGGCTCTTTCCATCGATTCGCGATGCGCTCGGCGACCACTTGCGCTCCACTGTAGTCGCCATATTTGACGAGGGCTTTGGCTAGATTTTTGAAATCCTCTATCGAAGCTCGGCGGGATTTCGTGACAACGGTGTGGTAGTATGTCGAGCGCGCATCTCCCTCGGCATCGAGCAAACGAGCCAGCAAACGCGAGGCATCAACGTGCTCGGGGTAGGAACCCAGCGCTAAAACCACGCAGGCTCGCGCCTCCTGCATTTTGTTTGCAGCGAGCTGCTGCACGGCAAGATCGGAATAGCGTTGAGCCTCCCGTTGCGCCAATTGGGAGCGAAAGAACGAGACGATCGCCCATCCAATAAAAACGATGAACCCCCATTTGATCAGCCTGTAAAAACGCCCTTTTCCGATACCGAAATTAGGCGTGAATCTTCGCCGATAAAAAACAGGGTGCATGCGGGATCATGCGCCGACTCGCACGGCCCGTGTTTTATCTAACTTAAGAATTCCTGACTCCCCTACCGGCAAGGAGGATTTGGGATCGACCACCTTGGCACCACGCCATTGGACGCTGCCGCCCTCAATGAGACGCCGGGCATCGGAACGAGAGCGTGTCGCCTGAAAACACGCGGCAGAGGCCTCCACAACGAGGGAAATAAAGTCCCTTGCGCCGGTCGGCACGAATACGGGCAGGTCGGCGGACTCGAGATCTTTGGAACTGAAGCGAGTATTGAAATCCTCCAGCGCCGCTTGCGCCAATTCCTCACTGTGAAAACGAGCTGTGATGC
>CAYRTN010000135.1:0-4923 GCA_964427235.1 uncultured Chthoniobacter sp.
GGCTGCACGAAACCGAGTTAAAATCGATTCAACGCGGTATTTTTGACCGTAAGGCTTTTATTAAAAGCTGGAGCTGCCACACGGGCGAAAGCATGAGCAAATGGTGGCGGAGGGCGACTGGAAAGCGAATGATCGGGGCTATCGGAAAAACCGATTACTCCAATGGTCATCTTCGCAACTGGACACCCATCTTGAGCCCCGGTGGACGTTGGGGAGGGTAAAAATCTCAACAGGTTCTGGAAATGCCACAAAGATCTCGAGGTTCTTTGTGTTATTATATTAGACCTTGTTTGTTGCTTGAAACACGCAGCCGTTAATTTTACTACTACTGACTCGCGGGCATGTCGCCTGATTTCGGAATTAGGCGAAATAGGACGGTTCGATTTTTTTTATCAGCGCCGGGGATAGATACGGCAAAAGGGGGCTGGCTTCCGCCTGCCGAACTTGCCATCAATCTTTCGGTCGGGAATTTGGCTGATGTGCGAACGACTTCCGTAGCTGCCACAGCGCGGCTTAAGCCGAGCGTGTAGTTGTCACTCGAACGGGTGGGTTGAGTGTTTGTTTGACCCTCAATGATGAGCCAGAAGTCAGGGGCGTTTGTGCTGAGGAATTCTGCTACGCGGGACAACTGAGCACGTCCATTCTTGTCAATTTTCAAACCGCCATCTGGAAATATGCCTTCCTGAAACATGATGCGGATCTCATTTTTGCTACTATAAACGATACAACCAGGGAGTTGGTCGAGTTTCGGGCGGATTTTGTTGATGGCTTCCAAGCCCTTATCAACTGGTGGCGGGGCGATAGGAACATTCGTTTGTGTGGCAACTTCTGGTGCAGATGGGATGACTGGCGAGGAAGCCACAACGGGGGGTGTTTGTGCGGCAGGGGACGGTTGAGCAGCAAGAGCAGGTTGAGCTGCAGGAGCGGCGTGAGTAACAGGGGTCGGTTGCACCACTGGAGAAGCTACAGCCTGAATCGGACGCGTTGCTTTGTCTGGTGTAAGTGTGTTAGCCGGTGTTGCCTCTTCTGGGTCGTTATGTTGATAGACGACTTGGAATTCAGGCAGAGCGGGCAGTTTTGGCAACGGTGCAGATGCTGTAGGAGCAACAGAATCTAGAATCGATATAGGTATGAGTAGGTTCTTAATTCCCATTCCTGCTAATCCCAGTACGACTAGGATCAAGACGGAGTAAATAAGTTTCTTGAAGATTCCAGAACTGTTCCCTTTGTTGGGCCTTTGAGGCCGCAATGAGTTGCTGGGAGTGGGTTTAGTGTATGGTCGTGAGATTTCGACCGCGTCTGTATCCGCAGATTTATCCCGGAAGGTTTCACGGATGACTTCGCTGCGTTTTTCCCGTTGCGGTGGCGCTGGCGGTGCAGGTGGTTCTGTTTTTGCTTTTGGTGGGCGACCTGGACGGCGGCCTTGGGTTTTTGCAGAAATTTGCTCCATCAAGTCCAGCGCGGATGGAGTTGGCTTCTTGGCTCCTTTGGTCGCCTTCGTTGGAGGAAGTTCTTTTACTTCGCTCACAAATTCGTCGGAACTGTTTAACTCACGCACTTCGCCAGTTGTTTCAAAATCATCACCTCCGACAGATCCCGCAAACTCTTCCACAACAGGTTTAATGGCGCGATCGACACGGGCAACGGCTTTGGTCAAGCTCTGAGAAAAGTCGACCGACTCGTCAGGTGTCGCGACAACATTCTCTGCATTTCTGGCATCATTCCATTTTTCGAGGGCGTCACGGTGAAATCGCCATTGGCGACCGACTTTCACGCCGGGTAGTTGACCTTCACTGCAAAGCTTAAGCAGTGTGGACTTTGGCATCTTGAGAAAGACTGCCGCTTCATCGCCGTTCATTACTTCGTTCGGTTGTTTATCGTTTTCCATTCTCTAAAAAGGGGAAGCTATCCTGTATCATAAAGCTCCGTATTGCAATACCTACTTTGCTTTCTTTTTTTGGTCAGTAAGGCACCTTATATTCATTTTTTTATTTATGCCTGAAGTTTCCGGATGGTCAGGCTTCTGAATTTCAATTTGGCAGTTAAGAGAAATTTTAAACAATTATAGAAAAGATTATGATTTTACCAAAAATGCCTACACGTGAGGCCTTATTGAAAGTGCTGGCGCGACTGCTTGCTCGCGCTCGTCGCAATGAGGTCGGAATCATTCAAGATGCGGATGCGGACTTTTTGCATAAATACCGAGTTAGTTTGAGGAAAGCACGATCGTTGCTTTCATTGTTTAAAAACGTGTTCCCGAAAGCGAAAACCGTGGAATGGAAGAAAAAACTAGGTGATCTCAGTCGCGCCACAAACCCGCTTCGTGATTTGGATGTTTTCTTTTTGTCTAGGGAAAAGCTGGAGGAATTCCTTCCGGTTTCGTTGCGCTCGGGGCTTGATGTGTTTTTGGAGAAATTGTCAAAGGAGCGGCGCAAGGAGGCGCTAAAAGTTGCAGCGCTTGTGAAGTCGGCGTCCTACAATGCAGTAGTGACCCGTCTAGAAACTCAGTGGCGGGAGGCGCTCACTCTTGACGCATCTGCGGTCTCTGATCTTCCTATTTCTAAGGTTGCTGGGAAAGCTATTGCAAAATGCTTTTGTCGGATTAGGAAAATTTACACCCAACTCGATATCCAAACTCCCGATGAGACTGTTCATGCGCTTCGGATCGAATGTAAAAAAATGCGCTATCTTCTTGAGAGTTTTGGGCGACTTTTTTCCAATCGCGATCTGGAGCGGATCAATCTTCAGCTTGCCAAACTCCAGAATCGTCTCGGGCGCTACAATGATATCTCCATCCAGCAGGTCTATCTCCTCGAGTTCTCAAAAAAAATGACGCGCAATCGCAATGATCGCCTTACTCTGACTCTCGGATGTTTAATGGGATGGCTTCATCACGAACAGGCGATTTTAAAAAAGAAGCTGTTAGACTCACTGGAAGATTTTTGTAGATGCGAAAATGCCCGTCTCACTAAAGCTCTTGCGAAATAAATTGGCCGCTTCGAATCAAGTGCCGGAACGTCATGAATGCGAATTGGCTATTTTGAGCAAGGCGAGGGCAGTCCTACCTCTCTTTGCGTGATTTTCTCTCAGCGAGACTCCGTTTTTGATATCGAAAATCATACAAGCAATTGCGCTGGATGCTTCGGGGGCTTAAAGGTATTTACGTCCACGCTGTGCAAGACTGCCAACTTAATATCCCGTTCCAGGAGGGAAATGTTTTCCGTTTCTCCATTCTTAGGCGCGTTATTGGACCGCTCACTCATGGGAGATGGATCTGCAATGCCAACAGTAAGCGAACGCTCAATCTCGACATGACGCAATGAGGACTAGCGGAAAGACTCATTCCTACTTGGTCTCCGGCGCTCTGCCGGATCTTTCTGGCGTGCCTTCCATTCAAATTCAAGAGGCCTATCTGGCTCCGAGTCGCAATCGCGAGGTGATTGCTCGCAAATGTGGGGCAGATTATTCGCTCGTGATCCAGGATACGCTTGCACGGCCTTCTTCTCCGTATCAGTTGCCAATCCCATCACAAACGTTTGATGACCTCTGGCGATTGCCTGGAAGTCATCGAGTGGCACTAACTCGATACTTTTTTCCTATTGGCCAAGATGTGATGGAGATTGATGTCTTTGAGGGTCCTCATGCGCCCCTTGTCATTGCTCGAATCCAGTTTTCCACAGTTTCTCGCGAGAAGCGGTTTCGTAAGCCTGCTTTTCTCGGGGAGGAGATCGCTGCGGACCAATTTTTCCAAATTCGACAGATCGCTTTGTACGGAAATCCCCTCGCTAAAATTGGCGTTCTGCAAGCGGGGGCGTTGCCTTTTCTTTTCAAGAAGGGAATCCTCCACGTCGTTCTTGTGACGAGTTCCTCGGGCACTCGGTGGATCATTCCGAAGGGAAAGTTGGAACCACGAATGACGCATGAGCAAGTGGCCCTCATGGAGGCAGCGGAAGAGGCTGGAGCTATCGGCATCATTGAGCCGGGGATTCCAGCGTTATGTCAACTGGACGACAAGCGGCCGCTTTATCTCTATCCGATGCGAGTCGCAACGCTTCTGCCGCTTTGGCCTGATCGTTTCGTGCGTCGGAGGGTCGTTCTGCCGATCTACGAAGCTTTGCTGAGAATCGTGGACGTGGATCTCGCTCGCGCCATTCGTTCGCTGGCGCGTCAAATTCCTCTCGAGCCGACTTCGGAATAATCCCACTTGAGGAACGGCCATGGCATAGCCAAAGTATATCTATGGGTAAGCGCGTTCTTATTTTATCTGCATCCGTCGGATCGGGGCACGTGAAAGCGGCTGATGCCTTGGAGCGTGCGATGCGCGCAAGGGATGATGTCGAAGAAGTGCTGTGCGATGACTCCCTAGATCATACCAATCTCCTGCATCGCCAGTTTTACTCCACGCTTTACTCCACGCTTTCTTCCATCATGCCGGAGTTTCTGGGCTGGTGGTATGAACGCAGTGACGACCCTTGGGTCGCGGATAAAAGTCGGTTGGCCATCGATCTTCCACAGGCTTTGCCTTTGATCAATCTCGTGAAGGAGTTTCGTCCCGACGTTATTCTTTGCACTCATTTCATGCCGGCTGGAGTCATCTCTTGGCTGATCGGGAATGGCAAACTCGATGCCCAATTGGGAGTAGTGGTTACGGATTTTCATTTCCATGCCTTTTGGATCACCCGCGCCTTCAATTGGTACTTTGTCGCGCAAGAGGAAGATAAAATTCACATGGAAGCGCTCGGCTTGCCCAGCGATCGGATTGAGGTCACGGGCATTCCCGTTGATCCTGAGTTTGCAAGGCCGGTGGACGCTTCTGCTGTTCTTTTGCGTCACGGACTAAAGCCCGGGCGTCCCACTTTACTCATTGCCGGTGGGGCTCTGGGGATGAGTCCCGCATCGGCCGTAGTGCGCCAGATCCTGCAG
>CAYRTN010000136.1:0-4900 GCA_964427235.1 uncultured Chthoniobacter sp.
CCAGATGGCGGCAAAATCACGATCACCGCAAAAAATGTGACACTACGCGAAGCAAGAACGATCATGGACCAAACTCTCCCATCGGGCGATCTCGTAAACGTGAGATTGATTCAAGCCCGCCGATCCTCACTCGCCTCAGTAGAACAAGTCCTCTCGAACAACAGCTTAAAGACCGCCAATAGCATTATCGAACAGAACGATGGGCGATTGATTCTGAGCCAATCTAAAGACACCGAAATCTGTTTTGATATTTATTTCCCAAGTGCACAAGAACGGCGTGTCACTCCCGCACTCAAAACCACCCAACGCGACGCCAAACAATCGACGATTCTTCTGGTGGAGGATGACACCGCGATGCGCCGCTTCATTCGTACTGTTCTCAAACGACTAGGACACATCGTCATTTCAGCACCAGACGGCGAAGAGGCTCTGAACTTGCTTAAGAAATCGTTTCCTCTTCAGCCCGCCCTTTTAGTCTCAGACATGGTGATGCCACGATTGGGTGGCTTGGACTTGGCTCGGAACCTGTCTGAACAATACCCCGAAATGCAGATTCTTCTGATGTCCGGTTACCCCGAACAACAAAGCATCGCTGCCGATTCTGGTTTGGAGTTTTCTTTCCTCAGAAAACCATTCGCTACGGGAGAACTGATCTCCAAGGTCGGCTGCATCCTACAGGGCGGGTGAGACAGCCCTTTTTTTCAGCTTAGCAATAAACGAGCAGTTGACGGAGCAGGGAGGAATTCAAATTGTAATTCCGGATTTTGTGAATGGTGTTCTCATCGAGATGGTATCCATCTGCAACAAGCAAAACACCAGTCGGACTATAGATCCCAGAGGCTAATTGCATACCGACCTCAAGTTCATCGACCATCACCTCTTTAACGAGCCTTGGCAAAGGGGAAGCCTGAGCGCAGCGCAAGAAAAGCCGAGTCGCATCTGGATCGAATGCCGTGCCGGACTGCTCGAGAATGCTGTCCACGGCCATTTCATGCGACAACCCGCATGTTACATAATAAGCCACGACAGCAAGACACCGCGCTGTCCAAGGGATCATTTCGCCAGCGAGCCCATCTGGAAATCCTGTGCCATCATACCGCTCATGGTGGGCTCGGATCGTTTCTCCCACGGGCTTCAGGGAATCTACAAAGGAGGCCAGTGCTTGGGCTTGGATCGTGTGGTTTTCGACCACATTTTTTAGCTCTGGAGGCAGGTCCGCGGCATTCGCTTGAACTGCAGACATAAAGCCAGAAGGAACAGCAGTGAGACCGATATCATAAACTCGCGAACTCACGTCCAGAATGTGCTTCTGTTCATCGTCAAAATAATGCGTTTCCGCCATCGATTGACAAATTTTGGACGCGGCCTTGGCCTGCTCGCCTAGGAGAGGATTAAACGTCGTTAGTACCCTGTGGCATAGCTCAAGGGAGCGGCTAAAATTTGTTTTGAGAGAATCGTGCGTCGCATCGATCTCCTTCTTGTCGCTTTCCAACTCCTTGAGTTGCTTATCAAGGAGCAAGTTCGCAGCAGAGAGCTTTTGATTGAGCTCCAGCGACTGCTTTTCAAGCGCTCTATTGGTTTCAATGAGATCAAAGCGCTGAACAGCATTGTGCAGGGTGGCCATCATCTCAGCGGAGATCCATGGCTTCGTGACAAATCGAAAAATTTCCCCACTGTTCACTGCTGCAGTCACGACATCAAAGGTCTTTATTCCCGTGATAAGAACACGTGATGCCGAGGGTTGGATCTGCGCGAACCGGCTTAAAAGATCAGCCCCCATCATGTCGGGCATATTATGATCGGCAATAATCACCGCAAACTGCCGATCGCCAGCCAGGCGCAAGGCATCAGCGGCGCTCTTGGCCGAGAAGGACTCGTATCCGGCTCGAGTAACGAGATCTTCGAGGACTTTCAGAATCATCGGATCGTCGTCGATGGAAAGAATGGAGTAATTGCGGGAGTTCAATTGCATAAGATTGGTTTAGGCGTCGAGATCAATGCGAGGAAGAAGAAGCAATATCCTGGAGGTTTTCTTCGTTGCATCGCGATGCAATAGCAGGCGACCACCCAGACTACGAGTGAGATTTTCGGCGTTGGCAAATGTGAGATCGCCAGTCGTGGATCGGAGAAGATACTCATCCACCTCACTCACAGACTCGATCATGCACGGAACACTCAGAGAAACTGCGACAGATTCTATTTCATCAGATTGATCCAAATCGGGTATCAACTCGGCTAGCTGATTGGGGGAAAGAATCTCAAAAACGACCTCCACCTTACCCGCCGGAAAAATCTCCCTCAAGCGAGAGGCAATGGCCAACATGACTGAGCGAAAAGGGTACTCCGCCACTTGCACATGGAGCGGTTCGGGAGGAGCAATCAAGCTGACTTGGGCCGTTTTTGGAAAAACGATCCTCACAAGATCTAGCTGAGCCGCCACCAATGACTCCAAATCATGGTAGGTCTTCTCCCTTTCGGCCACGTTCAGATGAATGTGGACTGTTCTATTGAGAACTTCCTTAATTCTTTCAACCCCTTGATTCATTTCACTTAGCGACTCGGCAAGAGCAGGATTTGCACTTAAAGCCTCACCACAGGTCTCCAGATTGAAATAAATTCCCGTCAGAATGTTGTTCACCTCATGGATCAAACCTGGGGTCAACTCGGCATTCAACTCGTTCGATACGCGTTTGAGAACGACTTCGGACTCTGGATTTTTAATGTTCAATTTGGAAAAGCCAAAAATAAAGGTTTTGGAAAAAAACGACCTGCTCGAATCGACCCTGTTTATTGAGCTGGTCGAACGCGGGGTGTCAAAGAAGAAAAGGCTTCGTGAGCAACGAATGCCGCGAATAGCCTCGGACTTTGCAGCAGGATTTGATTTCCGCTGGCTAGCTCTCGATCTCGGCCTTTGTAAATGGTGGGGCTCACATAGCGCATGCGAAGCCCTGAATCGGCGAAATGCGACGCAGCGTCAGCCACATCAGGCTCTGCGGAATCGACAATACCATCCGCCATCCAAAGCACCTCCATCGTCTTCAAATCGACAATCTTGGTTCTTACGCCGATTGCCAAAGGACGATAGGGGCGAAAAACCGTGAAGTCCGTAAAAAGAACGGCATCGGCGCCGTATTTTAACTTAAGCACTCGGATTAAATCCGCCGATAGAATCTCGGCTGAAGAGACCGCCTCTCGGTTGTTAATAGAAAGCATCTCTTGACGACTCACCTGAACAATTTCGTATTTAACGACCTTGGAAAGCTCTCCACGGAATATTCCGTCCATGTCCCGCTCGGATTCCCCGATCGGACGGGCGGTGTAAATCGGCAGCACGACCAAGCGGCGCATCCCTTGCGGCCAACGAATCCCGGCACTCGAGGCAACGTCGTGCATGTCGTCCGTCGGTTGCGAGATTTGCTTGATCCGTCCCGTTCGAGAGGAACCCGCGTTACTTTTGTCATTCACCGTACGGGCTGTGGGATTCGCACATGAGGCAAAACCAAATAAACCCACGATACAAAATACACGAAGAAGATCAGTAAGACGGAATGTCATAGCCTACTGCCTAGCAATTTCCGTGCCTTTTGCAATGCCAACATTGGGATTCGGATTTCCATTCACTTTGCCATAAAGCCGAAAGACGAGAGTTTGGCTGCTAGGGATTTTTTATCCCTACTCAGAAAATTTGCAAAAAAATCGATGCAAGGATGAGAATTTCACTTTAAGTTTTCGTAAAGTCGTCCGATAAGTAAACTATGTGTGATTTAAAACCTCCCAAACAAATTGTGCTCGTTTTTGGATTAGGGCAACGGGGTTTCACGGGGCTGTTCGGGGTGTTGTTTGCCCTTTTCCTCTCGGCAGGCCTCTCATCTTGTGCCACGAAGACCGCAAAAAAACCGCAACTCAGTCCTTCAACACAGCACCTGCCGAAGCCAGCAGCCATCCGTGTCGCCCAAGACACCTCGAACAAACGCAAACCGCCGTTGATGCCCAAAACCATTGTCAAAATCAAGCCCGAGAGCGGCTCTGACATTGCTTCCGCCGAGCCATTGCCTGTAGGCGACACAAAAACAGTAGACAGCACTACGCCCAAATTCATCAACAATGAACAGCCCCAAGATTTCTTCCAAGGAGCCGGAGATGCCCCTGTGGGCGAGACTGTTTTGGGCTCGTTTTTTGATTCGATTTTCCGCCCTGCCACTCCGCCAAATCAACCTGTAAGCAGCACTTCCTACACTGTACAATAATATGATCCGACACCAGGTTCTGGCCGTTCTCCTTGTTTCCACCATTGCGCAGGCAGAGATTGCCGCACCCCCGCAAATCCAATCCGCACCAGTCACGGAGACTGCCAAGAGCATCCCCGTCGAACCCGCTCCGGCACCCCAAACTCCCGTCGCTCCACAAATTCCCGATCCGATTGCGTTTGATGCCATTCACTCAGACCCTGAAAGCGACGTCGAACTTGCCCCTGCTTTGGTCAGCAGCGAAACCAACGTCAATGCCATCCAAACCGAAATCGACCAAGCCTTGACGTTAGGCGATCAACCTCGTGCCGAGAAAGCCTTCAAAGAGCTCCTCAAACTGGGAGCCCCAGCGGAGCAGAAACGCGATGCCATTTACAAGATGGCGCTCAGCCTCGAGGAAAAACAAAATGCGCCGCTCAAAGCCGCCGTTCTTTACGAACAGTTTCTCTCAATTTATCCAAACGACCCTGAAGACCCAAACATTCTCCTCCGCCTCGGCAAAATCTACCGTGAAAGTGGAAGTTATGCCTCCGCTCTGAACAAGTTTTACAGCGTCCTCTACACCTCACTGCAACTCAAAAGCGGCAATGAATTCACAGACTCCTCCTTGCGAGCCAAAATGGAGATTGCTCACACTCACTTCGCAATGGGTG
>CAYRTN010000137.1:0-4895 GCA_964427235.1 uncultured Chthoniobacter sp.
GCTATCACGGATCCCGTTTGAATCCGGAACTTCAGGAAACCGACAGTAGCCTTGAGACCGCTGGCGTCCCAGAATTTGGTATTCTCATGAACAAGGTGGGAATACTTGCGGTTAATGACGCCCGTCAGAAGGACATCACGACCGTCCAATGAAAGGGTTTTTTCGGTAATCCGCCCCACGCTGATACCACGGTAGTAAATTGAAGCACCTGGATTGATGGGACTTCCTTCGGCTTTGAGCTTCACGCTCAGGCCGGTCGGAGTGATTTCCTCCGAGTCAAATGTGGTCTTGCCAACGAAGGAGGTGGCCATTTTTTTGGAACTTCCAGGCGTGCACTCGATGTAAACGCCGCTCACGAGCGTTTCCAGGCCAGTGATGCCTTGGAGCGAGATATTCGGACGGACGACGGAGTAAATCGCATCTTGGGTTCTGAGAGATTCATTGCCGGGGTTGAGACGAGCCACCACCCAGACATACTGGCCCTTGGTTTCGACATTTTCGACGATTCCGACCGGAACACCCAAATAACGGAGTTCACTCCGACCAGCGACCAAACCACGGCCATTGTCGAAGCGGATCCGGATCGGAGTCGATTCGGCCTGCGCCGTTTTTATATCATCAAAAAGCTGAAACTCAGAAATGGGCGATTCGCTTTTGATCGATGTGCCAAAGCTCTCAAACTGGACACCTCCTTGCAGCAGCGCCTCGACACTTTCCAATTCCACATGCAAAACACCGGGGCCGATTTTGACAGATGTTGCAGGAATCCGCCAGAAGCGGGAGTTCGCCGAAATGAGATGGCGGAACTCGGGTTTGATGACGACCTGTAGTGTCGCCCGCCCATTCGAGTCCAGTGATTTTTTGAGCACCGAACCCACAGTGAGCCCTCGATGGAACACCGGAGCCCCCTTATCGATGGTCGGTAATTTATGAGCGTAGAGGGTGAGCAACATGCCGTTCCGCTCATCCTGGATGGTCTGCCACTCCCTATCCGAGATCGTGCGTCCGAGTAACTCGGTCGCAGGCTTCCCGCCGACACCAGGCTGCATGTCGATGTAAACTCCCGTAATCAGGGTGTCCAAGCCAGTAACTCCTTCCAAAGAAATCCGGGGACAAACCAGCGAGAGCTTTGTGGCAGAATCCACGATGGCGTCATACTCGGGATAAAACCGCATTGTGGTTTTAACACTGTGGGATGCTGGAACTGCTTCCACCGAATCAATGAGGCCGATGGGATGGCCGAGATAGCAGACCTTGGTCGCTCCGGCAATCAACCCGCGCCCCTCCTGAAACAGGACGGTGAAGGTTTTTCCGGAGGTGCGGGCATCAAATTCATTGAGGCTAAATTCAAAAACGCTATTGCTCGCGGCTTCCGCCCCAGGCTCCCCAAAGTGATCAAAGGAAATGCCACCTTGAATGAGTGCGTCGATGCCCGCGATATCGAGTTTGAGGCCTTGCTGACCGATTTGTAGCGCGGTGGCCTCGATCGGCCAGAATTGCGAGTTGGTCCGCACGGTCGATCGATATTCTTTATCAATATACAAATCCAAAGTCGGACGCCCCTTCTCATCGAACCCTTTCTTTCGGACCACCCCGACCTTGATACCACGGTTGTAAACTGGGGCTCCGCGATTGATGAGTGGGATCGTTTTGCTCTGGAGCCGAATCGTGAAGGCCCCTTTCTCCAAAGGCAAAAGAGGCGGCTTATTGAGGCCGGTGAATTGGGTTTCAGGAGGTCCACCCTGCGTTCTGGCCTGAATTGAGTTACCTTGAATGATGGACTCCAGACCATTCAATTCCGTGAGTGAAATCACAGGTCGCTCGATCCAAAAGTCCGTATTCTTCGAGGCCAACTCGGCCGCGAAGGCCTCCAACTGGACCTTGACCACCACGTGGTTGAGATCTTTGTCCAACTCGACCGCCTCGACGGAACCAGACTTAACTCCGCGATAAAGCAGTTGAGTTTTCCCCGCTTGAATGCCGGGAGCATCCTCAAAAGTGATTTCGATTTTAGGCCCGAGGGACTCCCACTGCTTCCAGAAAAGCCAACCTGCAACGATGGCGGCCAAAATGGGAAATATCCACACCCAAGCGATGTTTCCCGTATGGGTCGCAACGATCTCACCGTGGTCTTCTTTTTCTCTTTTGGGTTCTTCTGTATTCATTGGGCCTTTTTCGGCGAGTCCTGCCAGATCATGTAGGGTTTATAAATATCCACAGCAAGAATACTGCAAACAAGCAAAGCGGAATAAAATAATGCACCTGGCTCGGCCCGCACACTAGCTAGGATGCCAAGCTGGCCTACGGCAGTCAGGATGGAGAGCAAAAAAATATCGATCATCGCCCAAGTACCGATTTTCAAGAGAAACGCGTGCAGGGCCATGCGCAAGGGGCGATAATGGTCGGACCCGTGCAGGGCGAGCATCCAAGCCATAATGAGCAACTTCACCACCGGCAAAACGCCGCTTGCCAAAAAGACGATTCCCGCAACCGGTACAAGGCCGGTATGGTAAAGCTCCTGCACGCCGCCCATCACGGTAAGTGGCTCGACAACGCCGGTGACCGTGATCGTCATCACCGGCAAAAGGTTAGCCGGCAGGTAAAGAATGAACCCCGTCACTACGAGAGCGCGAGCAAGCTGGAGACGCAGACGCGGACTCAAAGGTGCTCCTCCTCGACATAAAGGATCAGTTTTTTTCGATCAAAATACTGCATCGTCAGCAGGATGAAGATCGCGTAGAGGAGCACCCAAAAGGCCCCGACCTCCCAGCGAACAGAGCCCAGCGTCTTCAGCTTCACGGTTGCGACCACGCAGGCTACAGCAAAAACCGGCACCAGATTCCAAGATTCCAGAAAAGCGGCAATAGTAAGAACCACAGGCAGACCACGCCAGCGTCGGTGCAGGCACCACGCCGCACAAGCATACCAAACTGTTACAAGATACAACGCGGGCGCCGCCATCACGCAGAAAAAAACGAGCGCCGATAGTAATCCGTAGCCCTGGAGCCACAGACCTGCGATGCCTGTAAAAATCATGTTCTCCTGCGAATTCCCCGCGATACTGAAGCTCAAAATCGGATAAATATTCGCCAGAACCATCAGGATGAGACCCGTCGAGGAATGCGCCCAAGCCACAGGGATCGTTCGACCAACAAAAGGCGTTTTGATTTCCTCTCCGCATCGCGCACAACGCAAATACTCGTTTTTGGCGAGTTGGCGATCCAGGCAATCGGCATGGCAACGCGGGCAAATCAGCCAAAGCTCGGTTGGGATGGGACGGTTCATTTCAATACGTCCGAATCTTATTCATATCGCAAGACACTGAAAATCACTTTTGTTCCCGCCTAGCAGGAATGGCGTCTGGCTTGACTGCGTCCCTGTGCGATTGCAGGGTGGCGGGGTGGATCTTTCTATTTTGCAACGTCCCCGCCGCCTCAGGCGCTCCGAAAATCTCCGCCGCCTTGTACGCGAGACAAGACTGCATACGGAAGATTTGATCTGGCCCCTCTTTGTGCACGCCGCTGATTCCGACCATCCCGTGGCATCGATGCCCGGCGTTTCGAGGCGCAGTCTCGAGTCACTATTAAAAGCCTGTGAGGAAGCCTGCCAACTCGGCATCCCAGCCGTGGCCGTTTTTCCCTGCATCGAGACACCGCTTAAAAATGCCAAAGGCTCGCATGCCCATGAGGAATCGAATCTTCTCTACAAGGCTGTGCGCGAAGTCAAAAAACGGTTCCCAGACTTGCTAGTGATCACGGACGTGGCCTTGGATCCCTATACGAGCCATGGACACGATGGTCTTCTCTCCGAAAACGGGGACTCGGTCGAGAATGACACGACCGTGGAAGCCCTCTGCCGCCTCGCTGTCCAAGAGGCGGACGCCGGCGCGGATATCGTCGCCCCATCGGACATGATGGATGGCCGCGTGGGAGAAATCCGCCGAGCACTCGATGCCGCCGGATTCCAGCAAACGGCAATAATGTCTTATGCAGCGAAATATGCCTCCGCTTACTACGGTCCCTTCCGCGATGCGGTCGGAAGCAAGTTAGGAAAGGATGCGATCAGCAAAGCAACTTACCAAATGGATCCTGCGAATGCCTCCGAGGCCGTTCGCGAGGTGATCCTCGATGTCGAGCAGGGAGCTGACATCGTGATGGTCAAACCCGCCGGAGCTTACTTGGACATCATTCGCCAGGTTCGGGATGCCGTCACGATCCCGCTGGCTGCCTATCAAGTGAGCGGCGAGTATGCCCAGATCCACGCAGCAGCAAAACTCGGCTGGCTCGACTACGAGCGGACGCGCGACGAATCTCTGCTAGCCATCAAGCGGGCCGGCGCGGACATGATTCTCACCTATTTCGCCCCCGAGGTTGCCGCTCGTTTACGCGATTAAACCGATGAATCCTCGGCCAAAAATCGGACTCCTTTTGATTCTCACCCTTGTTTTCGCCACGAGCGTCACGGCAGCCTTCCGATTGGACAAGCCTGTTCGTGACTCCATCGTCGCATCCCAAGGTCCCGACTGGAACAAATCCGCAGATAAAAAAATCTATGCCGCCATTCGTACTTGGGGGGACTGGCCGCCGATCATGGGCTTTGCGTTGCTTGGGGTCTTGATCGCCAAGTTGCGGGGGAACACGCGCTGGAGCCGTATCCTCCTTACCGCCATGATCGCCTCAACGCTGGCTGGAGCATTGGCAAACACCTCACGACTCACGACCGGACGAACCCGTCCACGCGAAAGCCCTAAATACGAGCAGGGCTTCTACGGCCCTTGGAAAGACGGTCAACTTCTTATAGGCAAAGCCGCCTTCAACTCCTTTCCATCCGGACACACCGCTACGGCTTTCGGTTTCGCTGCAGTGATCGTTTTTGCTTCACCCGCATGGGGTGTC
>CAYRTN010000138.1:0-4891 GCA_964427235.1 uncultured Chthoniobacter sp.
GCTCAGAACCTTGAAAACATCGTGGATGTGCGTGTCCTTGCGGAACTCGAGGACGATCGGCTCCTTGCGGCTCTTGATCCAGATTTTGATCTCGGCATCGAGATCGAAGTGCCCGGCGGTTTCTTTCGAGAAGTAGTCGATGCTCTTGTAGGGGATGCTTGTGTATTGGCGCTTCTTGCCTGTCATCCCCTGCTTGTCCACCAGGAACAGGCGGTAGTTTGTAAAAACGATGAGATCACGAAAAAGTTTGTAGGCGTGCTGGATCGTTTCCCCGTCGATCAGAAGATCTGCGAATTCTTTTTCGAGTTTCGAGGAATCGACCTCGCTGGCGTTTCCAAGAAGAGCGCTGAGCAGTCCCATGGCATTACTGCTGCGGTTGCCCTTGCTGCTGGGCGATGTAGTGGGGCTGGGGAGGGTAAAAATAGGGCTGCTGCTGCGGCATGGCAGGAATTGGAGCTTGAGGGATCGACTGGGGCGGGACTCCAGGCTGGGCGACATGCCCGAGCGCTTGAAAGCGTTGCCACTCCGCTTCCACTAATTCCTCGAAAACATGGGAGATCGAGCGGCGACGACGACCGCTGATGGAATCAGCCCACTCCCGGATTTCGGGATGGATTGTGAGATTGAGTTTAATGCGGCGCTGGTCTGCGGGCTTCTTCTTTCTAGGCATTTTTTTGAACGAGTTGAGGCGTCCTTTCGAGAACGCGTTGTTTCATGATTTTTCCAGCTTTGAACTTCACGATCGCGCGGGGCGGGATGACCACTTCCTGTTCGGGCTTTTTGGGATTGCGGCCGACACGCTGCTTGGTGAGTCGGGTCGTGAAGACGCCGAAGTCTCGGAACTCGACGCCTTTCCGTTTGCCAAGGCATCGGTGATGCCATCGAGCGTGAGTTGGATCACTGTGAAGATTTCTTGCTGTGTGAGTGTTGATTTTTCGGAAATGGATAGAACCAAATCGCGCTTCGTGAGATTGGCCATGGGGTGAATCCTTGGCCACACGGCCAATCGCATCAAGATATTATTTGTGCAATTCCGCTTCTTGGAACTCACCGGTTGTTTCAAAGAAGCAAAGATTTTACCGGACAGTGAAAATTCGAGAATTCAGTAATAATTCGCTCGACTTTTCACTGAAAAAAGATATTTTCACTTGGCAGTGGAGATACTTGATTCCAGTAAAGGCGCAATCATCCGTCACGAAAGCGAGCTTGAATACCATTTCCGGGAGTTCCTGTCTGAGGATCCCGACTTATGCTGGCACTTGCCGCCAGATACCAGCCACCACAAGTTGAACCATGTTGAATTGGAACTGGATGGGAAGCGCATTGTCTTACATCCACTCTATGCACTCAAACCCAGTCTCCCATGGCTGGAAAGCCTACGCATATCCCATGGGGCTTTGCGGCCACTTATCGTCGCCCCGGAGTTGTCCTCTCGCATCGTGAATGTCTGTAAGGAGCTTGGTGTCGCCGCTATCGACCTGAACGGCCGCACTTGGCTCAGGGCTCCCGGACTGCTTGTGGATCGCCGTCCGCTGCTAGGCCGCTCGTTCAGCTACGAACTGGAGCCGCGAAACATCTTCGTAGGTAAGAGCGCCCGAATTGTCCGGTGCCTACTCACGGATCGCGACCGCACATGGACGCAGGCGGAAATCGTTCCCCACACCAAGGCTAGCACTGGCCTTGTATCACGGATCATTCAGCACCTCATCAGTCAGGGATTTTTGGAAAAGATCAGTGCCCGCGAGTTCCGTCTGCGCGACTGGCACGGGTTGCTCAATCAGTGGGTGGAATCGGACCACTTCCCGAAACGCACGCGCACCACGGCCTACGCTGGCTACTTCGGCCCACCGGAGAATCTGGCTCGACTCCTCCAGCAATGGGCTAATGCAGAAAATGTTCCCATCGCATTCACGCAGTGGATAGCGGCATGGACCCGGCATCCCTACACGGAGCCGGTGGTCTGTTCCGCTTATGTCGAGCGTCTTCCCGACGCAGCCACACTGCAGCAGCTTGGACTCCGCTTGACCAACGAAGGCGGGAATCTCTGGCTCCATGTTCCGGATGACGAAGGGATCCTAACCGAGACTCAGACGATCAACCATCTCACACTCGTCACCGATGCTCAAATCTACCTCGACCTGCAGCGCACTGGACTCCGTGGCCCGGATGCTGCTGCAGCACTCCGGGAATGGGAGGGCTTTTGTCGGTGATGAAATACGAAACCTACAGCGAATACGAACCGCGTCACACGGCCCTCGCAGAAAGTGCTTTTCTCACCCTGTGGTCGACCCTCGGTTCATGGCACGCAGACCTTGTGCTCGTTGGCGGTCTTGTTCCCAAATACCTCTGTGGCGACCTCACCCAACACCGCAATCTGCCGCGCCCGGCCACGCTTGATGTGGATCTCGGCATCGCTCTGGCCGCCGACTCTGGGCAATATGGCAACCTCTTCTGGGAACTCAGCGGCCAAGGCTTCAAGAGAAGTGAAAAGCACCCGGCCAGACTGGAAAAAACCCTCGGCGATTTTCGCATTTATGTGGACTTCCTCGTCGAGCACCCGCCGCACACTCGTGGCTCGGTGCAGGTGGAGGACATCACGGCCAGCATCATGCCCGGCGTGGATCGGGCATTAACCACCGCACGCTCCATCGAAGTCTCCGGTGTTGATCTCCACGGAGCCAATCAAAAGCTCACCGCCCGAATTTGTGAAGTTGGTCCTTTCCTGGCTCTCAAGCTCCGTGCCTTCTACGATCGCCAGCAGCCCAAGGATGCCTTCGACATTCTCTACACCCTCCGTCACTATGATGGCGGGAGCGATGCCGCCATCGCCGCATTTGCCGAGGAAGTCCGTGTTGGCAATCCCGCCTGCCCCGATGCTCTGCGCACCCTGAATGATCACTTTGCGAATGTGACTGCGCCTGGCCCTGTCAAAGCCAGCAATTTCGTGCTCGGGCAGGCACAGCCCGGCGAATCAGCCGATACTCGGTTCCTCCGCACCGCGCTCCGTCAGGACATGGTGGCCGCCGCCGCCCTCCTGCTCAACGCCGCCAAACCCATGGCCTGACCTGCCATGTTCCCTCCTTCGCCAACCTACGGCGCACTTCCTTACTGCGAGCGATGCCTTGATGCCCTTCAATCTCGGGTGCTGCGCCTGTCAGATGGGAGACTTTGATCAAGCAAAGGTGCCAATTGGAAGGGCAGTCGAACGCAAATTCCGGAATACAGGATGCTAGCTTTGGATGATCCAGACTGGTGAGGATCATTGCGCCAATGCCCTTGGTTGTTGGAGTGAGGAAACAGCCCCTCAGTTCTAAGCCTTGGCGGTTGGAATCTCGTCCCAGCGCGTCGTAAAGCGTCCAGAGCGGTTCTCCTGGCACATCGCCCAAGCTGACTGCAATCCCATTGCCCCATAGCGGACGGCATTCCTCCCCAGCTTCCGGTTCAGCTCATCAACAACCCGGTCGATCTCCTTGGCTCGTTTTGTGACTCTTGAAGGAGGTTCGAAGAAATCGGGCTGCACGGCTTCTTCTGGAACCAGCTCAGTCAAAAAAATTCCCGTCTTCTTGTATCGGTGGCCGGGACGGTAAATCTCATGCAGCAGACCCAAGGCTGCGGAAATCAAATCCGGCGTGTGGTTGCTTGGGTGCGGAAGGGTCCCATCGGCTCCGGCGCTGTATTGCGGCTGCTTGGCGGAAAAGGGATTCGTGGTTACGAAAACATGGATTTGTTTGGCTACCAGCCCACCGGAGCGGAGTTTCTCTGCTGCTCTGGCTGTATAGGTGGCGAGCGCCTCTTCGAGTTCCTCCAACTTCTCCACTGGCCTGCCGAACGACTTCGCCGAAGCGATGCCTTTTTTAGGTGCGGGCATTTCCTCCAACTCCAGACACGGGATGCCCTGCAACTCCCGCTGGATGCGCTCTCCCACGACTCCGAGCGTTTTTCTGATCCATGCCGTGTCGCCATGCTTCAATTCGCAAGCGTTCCGGATTCCTCCTGCGGCCAAGCGAACCGCCAAACGCTTCCCGATCCCCCAGATGTCCTCGCAGGGAATCTTGGAGAGGGTTTCGTCAATGTTTTTGACGAGGGCCAAATCGAACACGCCACCGAGTTCAGGAGTCTTCTTGGCGAGCCGGTTGGCGATCTTTGCCAGCGTCTTCGTTGGGGCAATGCCGATGGAAACCGGAATCCCCGTCCATTGCCTCACACGAGCCCGAAGCCACCGAGCGAACTCCACGCCCTGCCACTCCTCCATAGCCAGGAACGCCTCATCGATTGAATACACCTCCATCGCCCGGGCGTTAGGACGAAGGGTTTCCATCACACGGGCCGACATGTCGCCGTAGAGCGAGTAATTGGAACTCATCACCACCACGCCGTTTTTGCGGAAGGTTTCCTTGTGCTCGTGCGCGGGCGCTCCCATGGGCACCCCGAGTTGCTTCACCTCCTCGCTCCGGGCGATCACGCACCCATCGTTGTTGCTCAGGATCGCCAGCGGCCTGCCAACGAGGCGAGGATTGAAGACATGCTCGCACGAGGCATAGAAATTGTTGCAAGCGGCCCCGTGCCGCTAAGGATGGAAGTGGACGAGGTCGGTTAGTGGCGGGATGCGTGAAGGTGTGCGGTTTTCACCTTGGCTTCTCAAGAGCGCGTCAATGGTTGATGGGCCGCAGAAGGCGCAGGGCGTTGGCTACTACGAGGAGCGTGGCTCCGGTGTCAGCAAGAACAGCAAGCCAGAGCGAGGTGTCACCCAAGAGGGCGAGGACAAGGAAAACCGCTTTTACACTCAGGGCAAAAATGATGTTGAACCGAATCACCCCCACCGTTCGACGCCCCATACGGATGGCTTTTGCCACCATAAGCAAATCGTCTTTGATCAGGGCCACATCCGCAG
>CAYRTN010000139.1:0-4847 GCA_964427235.1 uncultured Chthoniobacter sp.
CCGGCATATCTCGAACAAAAGACACCGATCACAAGGCCGAAAGTGAGCGAGAGCGTAATCGCCGCAACATTCAGAAGCACTGTCGCGGGCAAGCGGTCGAAGATCCGGCTCATCACGGGACGGTCGTCTTTGATACTCCTCAGGCGACCCGTGAAAAGGTCGCGCATATTCAGCCAGTATTGCTCGTAGAGGGGACGGTCGAGGTGGAACTTTTTGCGGAACATCTCCTTCACCTGCGGCGTGATCTTGGGATTCAGCTCCCCCCAAGGATAGGGACTCCCAGGCGACATCGTGACCATGAAGAACGAAACCAGGCTAAAGAAAAACAGGAGCACCACGCTGATCAATAAACGGCGAATGAGGAAATTCAGCATACTATCTACATTCCTAAATCCAGCCCAACCATCCCACAATCGAGGCCCCGCCGACGACAAAGAGGGGATTTGTTTTTGTGGCAGTGCAAATCACAGTGCATACGCCGGTGAGAATGTAAGCCCGCCAATCATGATCTGCAGCATGGCTCATCACATATCCGCTGGCAAGAACGAGACCGACCGTCAGAGGAGCAAATCCCCGCTCAATGGCATGGCGAAGCGGGGAGTCTGCAGCGCGATTCCACATGCGACTCACGAGAAAAACGAGCGCAGCGGCAGGTAAGATCATAGCCACCGTGGCCAGCAGTGCTCCGAGAAGCCCTGCCGCCTTGTAGCCGATGATCGTGACTAGCAGTACGCTCGGCCCTGGAGCAGCTTGGGATATGGCAAAGACATCCGCGAACTGCTTGTCACTGAGCCACCCGTAGGCACCCACCGATTTGTGCTGCATCTCGGGAATGACCGTGTTTCCCCCGCCGATGGAAAGCAACGAAAGCGAACTAAAAAGAAGCAGGATGTGAATGAGATTGAGCCCCTCGTCTTTCATGACCTCGCCCCCTTCGGCCACGCCCACAAGAGTGCGGGCGGAGCCACGATGGCAAGCACCCCAAAGAGCGGCCAGTGCAGAACCCCATTCATCACAAAGGTCGCCACCAAGAGCATCGCTGGAATGACTCCTGTGAGGCACTTGCGTCCCGTTTTAATCGCCATGGAAAAAGTCAGCGCAACAGCTCCTGCCGCGGCCCCCTTGAGGGTATTTTGCATCGCTGGAACGTCGTTGAATTTGAAGTAAGCCACACTCATCGCCAGCACGATCACCACAGGCATAAATGTGAGGCCAAAACAGGCCGCGCAAGCACCAGCCATTCCACGGAATTTCGAGCCGACAAAAACGGCCATGTTGATCTGATTCGCCCCGGGAAGGATGCGACACATCGTGAGGGCGCTGAGAAATTCCTCATCGCTCATCCACTTTTTTTCGACCACAACAACCTCTCGTGACCAAGCGGAAAGCCCCCCACCAAAGGACGCAAGGGCGATGTGATTGAACGTCCAAGCCAACTCGGCAAGGCTCGGCTCGGGAACGCTACTCGTGGTGGAGGTCGGGATCATGCGCGAAATCAGTCTCTTCGGAATGGAGCGAAGGATCCAACGGATCAGGGATTTCGTAGCGATGGGATGACTCCCAATCCTCTTCAAAAACTTTGTCAAGATGAGCGACTACAGCGCGGTCCTCGACCACCACGCCGAGTTCCCGGCGGAGATCGAAGGCAGAGCGGTCGATATTCATGGAACCCACCAAGGCCCTCTCCTTGTCGGCGATGATGAGCTTGGCGTGAAGGCGAAGATTTTTTTGCTTATGCACCTTCGCACCGGCACGGCTAATGACACGCAGGGAGGAAAAGGTGTCGAGAATGTCGCAGTCGCTGATTCCATGTTTGCCTCCGCACAGGACTCGCACCTTCACCCCTTTCTCGGCAGCGTGCGCGATGCGGTCAAGAAGTGTGGCATCGACAAATTTCGGATGCTGGATGTGAAGCGTGTGCTTTGCGGAATCAATAAAATAGGCCATTTCTTCACGGGAGCGTTTGTTGCTCCAGAGCAGGCCGGCATTGGCGGTGGGAGCCCAATCTTCCTCGCGCCAATCGGCTTCAAAGCACTCTGTGATCTGCTGGATTTTCGCCGGATCGCGAGTCACGACCCCGTAATCCCTCGTTAGTGTAAAATACTTTTCACACAAATTGAATGTCGCCACGAGAGCGAGTTGATCATCAACAACGAGGGACTTCTCATGGGTGACGTAAAATCTCGGGCTGGCCCACTTGACTTCGACATCATTTTTTTTGAGCCATTCCATAGTGTCATCATTGGCCCGACTGCCCCCAGAGCGCTTGGAATTCAGCATCACTCGAACTCGCACACCGGACATCCGCGCATCCCCGACGGCCTGAAGAATGTCGGGATGGGTAAAAGTAAACTGCTTGAGTAGAAGCGTGCGCTTGGCTTGGCGAATCAGTTCGACTACAGGCGCCGTACCTTCATTGGGTTGCACGATGAGTTGCAAAGTGGTGTTCGACATAAAAAGGAGAGCATCAAACTGCACGGTTCTCGGATCTTTCGCAAGTCTGCGGAGTTTCTTGAATTCGGGCGGGTATAGAACTACAAGTGGTCATGGCTCGCAAAAAGAAATCCTCCCCTCGGCCGACATGGCTTATCGCGCTCATCGGCTTTGCCGTAGTCGCTTTTATCGGTTCCCGATTTTTCAATTCCCAAGAGACCGATCCATACCGGACCATCCCACTCTTGAGTGCCGCTTCCTATCTGGAAAATTCCAATAGCCTTCGCGGAAACACTTATAAACTAAAAGGCACCGTGGCGGAGTCTCTCGCTTGGTCGCCGGCTTCGGGAAGACTCATCGCGATCAATGTCGACAACGAGCAACTCCCGTTGTTTGTGACACCCGACTTCAACTCGATGAATATCCAGAAGGAACAAAACCTCATCTTCGTCGTTGAGGTTGATGAAAAGGGGATTCTTCGGACCAAAAAAATCAGCAAGTCATGAAAATCTCGCTCCTCATTCCAGCCCTCACTTTCGCGGGTTGCCTGACTCTTTTTTCTCAAGGTATTCCTGCAGGTGCGGGTGACTCCAAGGCCGCCACCGGCGGGGCCAGGCCTCCCCAGATGAACGAGGGCTTCATTGGTCGTGACGTTCCAGCGTTTGATCCCGGCAGCGAAGTCTTGAGCTACGATGGGAAGCTGTGGAACATAAATAACAATCGTATTTTTCGGGCTAGGTTTGAAAAATTTCTGAATGCTTCAGCGGCCACATCCGACTCGGATCACGCCTACAGGCAAACGATTGATCGAATTCTCGACCTAATAGCTCCAAGCAAGGCCACGAAAGAAAACTGTAACGACGCCTTTGCACTACTCAAGAAGGCCTCTGATTATAAAGAGGATGCAAATTTATGTCGCGCTATATCAGACGCTATTTATGCCGCTAAACTCAGCCTAAGGGAAATCGCTAACATCAACTGCGCAAATGACATTCTCGCGCGCAAGCAAGCCAATTTGGAATATAATATTGCCTCCCCTAGTACCTCTCCCTCCAAAGGCACATGGATTCGCCAACTCTCCGAGATCAACCAGACAATTGCAAATAACAAAATCCGTATTGCCTTCCTAGAGATGACCACCAAGGGGCATCTTCAGGCACTTATTATGCAGTTTTTTGCAACACGAAGATTTGAACACGTTATTATCGCTAATCGTTTTTACAGAACTGTTTATACAGATGGCGATAACTCGATAGATGTCTTCAAGAAAATGATAAACTCGCTCCCCGCAAACAAAGATGCGGGACAGGCAAAATTTAACGCTGGATTCGATCCTCAGGTTTCAACTTCTGAAGGCGAATCTGGGAATTCTTTTTCAGCAAAAGGTATAAAAATGGGAATGGAAAATTTGAGCGTCGAGAGTATGGCTGGGGGCGTTGCTGCGGCGGCGCAAAGCGTGAGTAAGTTTATAAGTTCGCTCACCCAAATAGACGCACTCGCGAATGAAGCAATTCGCGATGTGAATGAAGGCGTAGAAGCGTACAAGTTTTTAATTGAACAAGGAGAATTAAAAAGCGCAACCGAGCGTCTGCAAGAAACCTTTGCCACAGGCGAATATATGCCCAGCGTTCGACTCCTTTCCCGCGATAACAAAAGGCGGGCTTTGGAATTCACCCAAAAAAGCAATGAACTTCTCGCTGCCCTCGAAGTCAACGACCTAACTCTAGCTGAAATATTGGTGAAGGAAATCAAGGGGCTCGCGAAGGATTTCGACACAAGCAAACCCCTCGCCAAAATTGAAACCGCCAAAAGCATTAGTAGCATGCACCTCGCCAAAGCTCGCACGGCAGCGATATCTGGCGACAAATCCGCGATGGAAAAAGAACTCCGCTCTGCGGCTGAGATCTGGCCCAGAAACCCAGCCCTCGCAGAAGTGGGAACCACCATTTCCAATCAATCGGACATCCAACAAACGGCCATGAATGATTTTGATCGGCTCAAAAGCCAGAAAAACTACCGTCAGATTTACAACGATAAGATGCGATTCATTGCCGCTGCGGCACTCTATCCCGAAAAGCAAAAGGAACTCGCGGACGTGCTACAGCACATGGGGGCGGTGGAAGGCGCTATGATCAAGGCGAGAGAGATCGCTCAACGTGGCGATCCCGCCGGAGCTTGGGAAAGCGTCGAAGCGGCACAAAAAGAATTTCCAGGCGACTCCGATCTCAATCAACTCCGGGCAGATCTCACCACCCAAGCAGCCGATTTCGTTCAAGCCCTCAACCAAGCCACGGAATACGAGAATAAGGGCCAACCCGGTTCCTCTCTCGCGTGGTATTTGAAAGCGCGAAAAAAATACCCCGCAAGCCAGTTTGCAAAAGAGGGCATCCAACGCCTCAGCGGACAAATCCTTC
>CAYRTN010000140.1:0-4785 GCA_964427235.1 uncultured Chthoniobacter sp.
TCTCCGGTTTCGGACGACAATTTTGAGGGATCCTCGTTGGATGGCGTGTTGGAAGTCACGATGTTACTTGGCTGTAGGCTCCGGGGATTCCGGTAGCGGGTAATTTTTATTGAGAGAGAGCAAATAGGCTACCAATGCCTTCGCATCGTCAGTCGGAACGACTTCGTAGCCTGCCGGCGGAGCGTGGGGACCCTTTAGGCCCTGAATGGCATCGGCCGAGGGTTGGCTCACAATTTTACTGAGCTTGTAGAGATACCTGTAGGAAGGCATTTTGCCCCATGGGGTGACCGTTCCGGGTTCATACAAATATTGGTGGAGATCGTTCGCTTCTTTGATGCGAGTGCCCACATTGGAGAGATCCTGACCTATGCGACGTTTTCCAAGAAAGGCGGTTTTGTCGCGGATGTAATCGCGAGGCACTGTCTGGCGAACGCCGAGTTTCTTGGCGATGTCTGTCGAAGTTGGGTCGAGACGAACTTGTTGGGTGTGGCAGTAAACGCAACCTGCCGAGGCGTAGACTTTTTGTCCAGCCACAGCTAGACCCGATACGGATGGAGGGAAGTAGCCACCGGTATCCTCGTCAACGAGGGGTTGCAAGTGGCCGAGATTGGATACCGGATAAGCAACGAGCCCGAGCCAAGCCGCACCAAAAGCGATGAGTATTCCGGTGAATAGAAGAGGAAGTTTGTTCATACCGCGAGAGTCTCTAATGAATTTTCGGTGGGCTCGTTGAGGAGCGCAGGACCGCTTTGGCATTGGCCGGTTTTAAGGAGCATGAGAACAAACAAGTAAGCAAAGGAGAGATGCGCCATCAACAGAAGGATGCTTGCAAGGGCATTCAAGAATCGGAACGGGGATACAAACTCGATGGAGCTTCGGAATGTACTAGCCACATCAAATTGAGCGAAACCTTGGAGGATACCCCCGAGCAGCAGGGCCGAGAGGGCGAGTACTAATCCGGAGAGGGCAAACCAAAAATGCCAGCGGATGAGTTTTACACACGGCCACTCGGCATTAATCAGACGAGGGACAATGTAGTAGATGGCTCCGAAGAATGTCATGGATACAAATCCATAGAGGCTCAGCAAGCTCGCACCAGCCACCACGTCGGAAAATTGAAGGGCGGATGAGAAGCGTGGCAGGGCCAGAAGCGTGGCCAAGACGCCGGATAAGAAAAACCCATAAAGGCCAAATACAGTGAACCGCAGAGTCGGGCTCCAGCTCATTGCGCTGTATTTGCCGCTGAGAGTGAGATGAAGATTCATCGCAATACTGAGCACGGGAATAATAGCCATGATGCTGGCTGCGACACCGGCACTCATCATCCAGGCAGGTACGGGACCACCGACCAAATTGCTAATCCCAGTCCAGCTACCAAAAATAATCAAAGTCCAAAAACCTAGTACACTGAGAGAAGGGCTGGCAATCGGGCGTGAGATAAGTTTAGGAACAATGTAAAAACCAGTTCCAATCGCCACTGGGGCGAGCCAGAGGTTGGTGAGATTTTCCAAAAACCAGCAGGCAACGGGACCTTGCGCAGAGGCTTGGACAGGATGCCAGACGAGCAGGATATTTGCGGTGGCGTAGAGCCAGGGGAAACAAAGGAAGCCGGCAAATATAAACCACTCGGACGCGAAGAGTGTACCTGGTTGACGATGGCAAAGAGTAATAATGATCCAAGCAGCGATCAGCGAGTAGGCGATTAACAAAATCGGCGATGCATAGCCTGGGAAATCCAATCCGGGAATAGAGTTACCATCCCCAACGAGAATTCCAACCGTGCCGAGAATCACTCCCAAGTTCCAGATGATACCTGCGCTGATGAGGAGTTTTTTATGGAGCAATGGAATGCGGGACAATCTGGCCGTAACCCAAAGACCTGCACCGAAAGCCGCCGTGCTAGCCCATCCGTAGATCAAAATATTGCTCTGAGCGGGCTCGATACGGCCGTATGTGAGGATCGCGGCGCAGTCCAGCAAGGACGGCATGGCCAACTTCCAATCGGCAAGAACCTTGAGGCAGGTACCGATGAGAAGCCAGAAAACGGATGATCCGAGGAATAAAAGAACGGGACCACGAGTCGAAGCATCGATGGCTGCTCTTTCTTCGTTAGAAAGCGTACGCTCCTCAGTGTCCTCGTGATGGGATGAATGGCTTGGCTGGTTCATTGGCAAATTGGGGTATTCAACCGAAAACAAGGTGTTTCGGATGATTCAAAATGGAATGCGAAAAATCCCTTAATCATGGTTTCGAAGCCTTGGATGGTTTCGCAGATTTAGGTGCCGCGTCTACTGGAGCGGAAAGTGCAGGGGCTGAGGATGACTCGGCTTTGGGTGCCTCGCTTGGCAGTGGTCCAGAGACATCAGGAACGGGAGTTGCAGGTTGAGGCGCAGGAACGGCAGGCGCATCAGCACCGACGATCGGATAGGCGGCAGCGGGCTTTTTGCCTCCGATTTCAGCCATCACCAACTTCATCGCTTCTTGAATCGGAATCTGTACTTTGCCCTTAGCGCGATCAACCCAAGCGTAGCCATGGAGTTTTGCTTCATTTTCGCTGCGAAGATCTGCGAGATTTTTCACACGCACTTCGTCGCGGCCTGCGTCTTCAGGATAAAGGTCTGTTGAACCGTCACCGCGAAGGTAATTGGTAATACCAATGAAAAGTGTGAGACCGATGAGGGCGAGGATGAAAATCCAGAAGACTGGTTTTTTGCTCGCGGCTTGGTTGGAAGTGGCGGGTTGCATCAGTTCTTAAGTGCGATTGATTTAGCTAGGCGCGGGTCGCGAAGCGGCCAAAGTGGTGCGGATCCGAGTCGTTTGAGGAAGACGGCAGCTAGTGTGCATCCGATGGCGAGGATACAAGCAATATCAAGCCAATGGATGTGAACGCCGGTCTTGTGCAAGGCGGGAAGAACGATGATGTACATATCCAGCATGTGCATCGTGAGAATCCAAAGAGCCATTGCGCAGAGAAATCCAGGGCGTTTTTTACCAAAATTGAATAGCAGGAGAGCGAAGGGCACAAAGAAGTGACCCACCACCATCGCTGTGCTCATGAGTTGCCATGTTTCTGTATTGCGGCGGAGGAAGTAAATGGTTTCCTCTGGAATGTTCGCATACCAGATGAGCATGTATTGGCTGAAGCCGATGTAGGCCCAGAAGATCGTGAATGCCAACATCAACTTACCCATGATGTGGTAATGCTCCATCGAGATCACATTCTGGAAATATCCGACGTTTCTGAGTGCCGTAATAATGAGAACGATCACGCAGAGGCTGCTGAGAGCGGTACCGGCAAAGATATAAACACCCCACATGGTCGAAAACCAGTGGTAGTCGAGGCCCATCAACCAATCGATTGCGGCAAAGGTGAGGCACACGGCAAAGAATGGCAGCGAGGCAAAAGTGATCTTCCGATTCCAAATCGTGAACTTGGCAGCGCCTTCGGCGTCTTGCTTGATCGAATTACCACGAAGCCAAAGCGATGCCACCGTGAAGAAAAAGAAGTAAAATCCGGCGCGAATCCAGAAGAACTCTTTGTTAAGATAGGCCGCTTTCTCACCGAGAATGACGTCATGCGCGGGATCGACCGTCATCCAAGTCCAAAGGGTCGGAGCGACAAAGATGAGAGGGATGAATAAGACACCCATCACAATCAAGAGGCTCGCCAGATTTTCCATTTGGCGCCGGACTACTACGCTCCATTCGGCATCCACGGCATGGTGTACAAGTTGCCAAAAGAGGCCACCCATGCAGATGGTGAAAAAGAAGAAAAACGCAAAGAGGTAGGAGAATGCAAATTGCTCCTTGTTACTGATCGCTCCGAAGCCCACAAGGGCATAGGCAACGATCGCCAATGCAACGAGGCCGAGGAAACGACCGCCTACATGCTTGTAGTCGAAGGTATGACTGCCGGGTTGGGATGGTTCGTGTCCGCTCATGGATTCTGCGATTCTAATTTGGCCCGCTCGGTGGCTGGAACATCATTGATAGTGGCTCCACCTTGGGATTTTTGGAGCGCACGGATGTAGGTGATGATGGCCCAGCGATCTTGCACTTGGATGCGGTCGCCATAGCCCATCATGGTGTTTTTTCCGTGGGTGATTGTATTGAAGATTTCTCCATCGGCCATTTGACGTATGCGATCTTGATGCATGTTGGCGATAGCGACGAGGCCGTATTTACCAGCGATTCCATTTCCGGCACCTGTGGCTCCGTGGCAAACAGCGCAGCTGATATTGAAGCGCTCTTGTCCGCGGGCGATGAGCTCGGGTGTGACTTCAAGCGGGATACCTGTTCCCCAGCTTGCTCCCATTTTACCGGTGTCTAAATATCCCACGCCGCCCGAGAAGTGGACTTGCTTGTAGGGGCTCTGGGATTCGCCAGCGGAACCATCCACCATCTTATGCTGAGGCATCGCATAGCCCAGTGGCACTGTGCCATTGATCGGAGCGCGATTGCCGCGACCATCTGCGTAGAACGAACTCGGAACTTGGGACTTCACCTTAGGCTGGTGGTCCATATCCGGGAATAGCTCGATCGGTGGTTTTTGGAATTTCTGGCCCCGGAATCCGGCGACTGTCACCAGAAGAACGACAACGAGAACAAAAATGGAGAAAAAGTATTTAAGCATTGCTGATTAGTCTCCGTGGATGGTGGTGATATTCGTTGCTCCGAGGGACTCCAGGAAATCCGAAACCGAACGGGTCGAGAACTTCTGATCTCGGGCTTCAATGGCGACGAAGAATTTGTCCTCGGTGACTTTTTTGAAGCGCTCCCAGTTGA
>CAYRTN010000141.1:0-4785 GCA_964427235.1 uncultured Chthoniobacter sp.
CCCTGTTTTTCTGGCTTGGGTCAGGTCAGGCCCAAGTCCCCGTTTCTTCGCCCATCCCAACCCCGACGGCCTCAGCGACTCCCACCCCAACCCATCCTACCCCCGACTATGCGGGCATGCTCAGCAAGGCCTTGGATGAAGGCTTGGAGGCGTTCCAAAAAACCGAGCCCGCGACCCCAGAGGAATTCCGGGACTACGTCCACCTGCTAGGTCAGATCGTGGAAATGAAGACCTTTAAAGAGGATCGAGCCACAAGCACGCAGATTCTCGTTTCGCAAACTGCCGAGTTTGAAAAGCAGATCGCCGACTTCAAACCGCCCATCATCAATGCCGACACGGGACTCGATGCTTTCGATACGGCTCGCCTCGACCTTTGGCAGGCTGAGAACTGGCTTGCCGCCCTCAATAAAATCGCCCAATCCCGCATCGAACAGAATCGAATTTCTTTTGAGGAACTGAAAAAAGAGCAAGCTCAACTGCAATCTCTTCAGAATGCGGGGCCTCTTTCCACCCCGCAGTTGGCTTGGCAATTCAAACTGCAGGAACTTCGCGTCGCCGCCGCTTATGCCGACCAGCAAGCGAGAGCCGACTCATCGTCGCTCAACGCCGACATGAAGTTGCAGGACGTCCGCATTAAATTAGCCAACAAATATTTGGAAAACCTCAAAGGACATGTTGTTTTTCCAAATGGATTGTTGGAGGCCAAGCGCGAGCAGACCCAGAAGGACGAGGACGACAGCGCCCAAAACGCCCAAGAACTCGAGAGTCAAATCAAAGCCCTCCCCTCCAACGGCACTTTTCGCCGCTACCCGGAGATCAGCACCCTCCTGATGCAGGGACTGGAGAACCAAATCCAAATATCCGAGTATCGCAGGATCGGTCTTCTGATCCGCTCACAGATCTGGCAAGCCCGATATGATATCTGGAGCGCAAAAGATCCCAAGTCGTTCGAAAAGACCGCGAGATCCGTGAATGACCGCATGCAGGATATACAGACTTGGCATCCGCTCGTCGCCAGCCTGCACGCGAAATCACAGGACCGCCGCCGGATCGCACAGGCCCTCCTCGACAACCCGAATCAGAAGGCTCCCGACGCCATTCGACAGCTCGTAGAAAAATATTTTACCCAAGAGGATGGGGCTCTATCGAACTGGGAAACCAGCTTTGACTACCTTGTACAGCTCATCACTCTGGCCAATGCGGATCTTGCAGAGCGAAGAACTCTCCTCAACATGAGTCAAAAGCTCGATGTCGCTGCAGCCTCCCTCAGCGAGGAGATGAGGGCTTTTTGGAATACCGAAATATTCCAACTGAATGATTCGGTTTTTATTAATGGCGAAATCGTTCAGCGCCCGAGCCCGGTCACCATCGGGATGATGTTGTCAGCCCTGCTCATCCTTATCATCGGCGGCCTACTCTCATCCGCATTCAGCCGTTGGCTCCGATCCCGCCTCACATCGCGGTTTTCGTTGGATGCGAATACCGGCGCTATAATCCAAAAATTCAGCACTTACTTTCTCCTCATTTGCATCAGCCTCGTGGCGCTGGCGGTGGTGAAAATCCCGCTCACCATTTTCGCACTGCTTGGCGGGGCGGCAGCAATCGCTGTGGGATTTGGATCGCAGCAACTCGTCAACAATTTGATCAGCGGCATCATTCTTCTATTTGAACGCCCGATCCGCATCGGCGACATCATCGATGTCGGAACTTATGCCGGCACTGTGACCTCGATCGGCACGCGTTGCTCGCAACTCCGCCGCCCCGATGGCGTCGAAATCCTCATTCCGAATAGCGTCATCCTCCAAGGCACAGTGGTGAACTGGACCCTCACCGATAAACATGTCCGCCAGGAAATCCTCATCGGCATCAACTATGGTTCGCCTGTCGAGAAGGCTCTCGAAATCGTCGCTCGGATCGCCAAATCGCATCCGGATGTTTTAAAAAGCTACGAAACAAACGTTTTTTTCCATGACTTCGGGGCCGACGCCATCGTACTCCGCCTCCTTTACTGGGTGGATAAACAAGTCATCGGGACGGGCAATCGCGTTCCAAGCGAGCTGAGGCTTTCGATTTATAATGCCCTGAATGAAGCTGGCATCAGCTTGGCTTTCCCTCAACGGGACATCCACCTCGCCACGGCAGCACCGATTTCCGTGCAGGTCTTACCACCCTCCTGCAATTAGAAAAACACGGTCAACGCAACGAATGTTTGCAGGAGGCCCCTAGTTTTTCATATAAAAATCAGCGAAATGCCAAAGACGAGCGCCGCAGTAACTCAGGCCGATTATATCAAGGCCTATCGCATTATGCTTCTGTCCCGCGTGCTGGAGGAAAAATTAGCCAGCCTCTATCGGGCGGGAATGATCAAAGGCGGCGTCTTCCTCGGGCGAGGACAAGAAGCCCTGAGCGTCTCGGTCGGCATCCACCTCCACCGAGGCGATATATTTGCACCCCTCATCCGCGATCAGGCCGGACGCTTGGCATTCGGTGATACCGTTCTTGATACCCTCCGCACCTATCTCGGTTCGCAACTCGGCTCCATGAGGGGCAGGGACGGAAACATCCATCGCGGCCGTCCCCGCGACGGGTATTATGCCATGATCAGCCATCTGGGCGCGATGATTCCTGCCGTCTCAGGCGCTCTCTTTGCACGGCGCCTGAAGGGTGAGAGTGGCGTCGTTGGCGCGACCTGCATCGGCGATGGCGGCACATCGACTGGAGCCTTCCATGAGGGCCTCAATGCCGCCGCTGTGGAGAAACTCCCCCTCATTGTCGTGGTGGCCAATAACCAGTATGCCTACTCGACACCGAATTCTCGCCAATACGCTTGCGCGGATCTCCTAGACAAGGCCGCCGGGTATGGGGTCACAGGCCACAAGGCGGACGGAACAAACCTTTGGGATTGCCTACAAACGCTTCGCCGCGCGGTGCACAACGCCCGTGAGGGAGGTGGCCCCCAACTCGTCGTTGCTGATCTTTTACGTCTCGTTGGCCATGGCGAGCATGATGACGGTCAATACGTGGATCCCAAATTGAAGGCTTCCGCGCTCGGTGGAGACTGCCTCGCTCTCGCCGAACGCCACATCCTCGATCAAGCATGGGCGACTGCCGAGGAACACGCCGAGTGGCGCCGCGAGGTCGAGACGGAAGTCAACTCCACTGCCGACCGCGTCCGCCGCGAACCAGCACCGGATCCCGAAGAGGACGACTGGGCCGCTCTCTCCTGTCCGGAATATCGTGAGCATTACGCCACATCATGATCACTTACCTAGAAGCCATTCGCCTCGCACAGCAGAAGGCGCTCGCCACTGACCCACGGGTTTTTCTATACGGCCAAGATATCGGAAGCTTCGGCGGCGCATTCAAAGCCACCAAGAATCTCTCCAAAGAATTTCCCGGCCGCGTTTTTGATGCCCCGCTGAGCGAGGACGCCATCGTTGGAATGGCCATCGGAGCCGCGATCGAAGGTATGCGCCCGATCGTCGAAATGCAGTTCGCCGATTTTTCGACCTGCGGACTCAACCAAATCGTGAATCACGCAGCGACGCTTTATTATCGCACCGGCGTTCCTTGCCCGATCGTGGTACGCCTCCCCTCAGGTGGAACATCCGGCGGCGGCCCCTTTCACAGCCAAAGCATGGAGGCGCTCTATGCCCACTACCCTGGTCTGGTCGTCCTGACTCCGGCCACGGTTGAGGATGCCTACACGATGCTTTTTGATGCCGTGGGACTCGATGACCCCGTCATCTTCTGCGAGCACAAGTTCCTTTATAACCATCTCAAAGCCGATTCGCTTCCCGAGACATCGCTCCCGATCGGCAAAGCGCGTTTGGCGCGGGCCGGACGTGATGCCACGATCGTCACTCACGGTGCCATGCTCCACGAATCTCTTGCGGCCGCGACGGAACTCGCCGAAGAGGGATTTGAGCTTGAGATCGTCGACCTTCGCAGCGTGAAACCCCTCGACACAGATACGATTTTGGCCTCCGTGGCCCGCACCGGCCGACTCCTTTGTGTAAGCGAGGAATGGCCTTGGGGCGGCGTCACCGCCGAAGTCATTGCGCGCGTTTCTGCTGAGGGCTTCGGTCTCTTAGACGTCGCTCCCATGCGCGTGAACGCAAAAGACACACCCGTCCCCTACCATCCCGATCTTTGGTCCGTCCACCGCCCAACCGCATCCACCATAGCCGCCGCAGCCCGGCGCCTGCTACTTAGCTGAACCACCATGGCACTCGTACCCATTCAAATGCCCCAACTCGGCGAATCCATCGCCGAGGCCACCATCGTCCGCATACTCCATCAGGAAGGCGACACCGTGCAGGCGGATGCCGACATCATCGAGGTGGAGACCAACAAGGCGATGATGGCTGTCACAGCCTCCTGCACTGGCCAACTCGTCACGATTACCGCTGAAGCAGGCGTAAGCTATCCCGTGGGTGCCATTTTGGGACATATTGAGGTCACCAACGAGGAAGCTGCCCGCCTCGGCCTCGATCAAGAGGAAGCGCCCAAACGCAAACCGGAAAAAAAACGTCCTGATGCTCCATCGAAGCCTCAAACTGTGGAGCCGACCGTGCCCGGCGGCCTGCCAGTCCCCGCACATGCCGGCGGCGTGAGTTACCTTTCCCCGCGCATGAAAGCGCGCATGGTGGAACTGGGCCTCCGATCCTCAGATCTCGCTGGCATCCCCGGCAGCGGAGCGGGTGGACGCGTCACCATTGAAGATCTCGAGCGCTTCATGGGCAGCATCGAGAACAATAAAATCACCCCAGCCTCGCCGATGCG
>CAYRTN010000142.1:0-4776 GCA_964427235.1 uncultured Chthoniobacter sp.
GACGGTCACGTCAAGTTTGACCAGAGCGGTCGCCGTGTGAACGTCGAGCCAGTTGCTGCTTCGGCTAATTAATTTTTTCCCACGCTAAGTCCCGCGCCGCTCAGGTTCGGGGCTTTCGTGTTTGTGGTTTTTCGGCTTATCGGGTTTTAAACTCGATAAGTCAGGGTTCCTAGCAGGAGATTCGCAAAATGTTTTGGCGTTCGGGAGAGGTTAACTCCCGAGTGTTGTTTTTTCAGATTAGATTCCTTACATGGAGGTCTTTTCTGTTTTTTTGGGCCTGTCAGGCAGGTTCGAAGGTTTTGAATTTGCGGTTCTCCTGCTTCCTTCTTTTCATCGAACTCCCTGTTTTTTCTGTTTCGCCTCTTCGTAGCGAGTAGTCCGCTTCGATCAGCCCCTTCCTTTTTCGACTTTTCCTGCAAAAAATATTCGACACCCTCTGCCTTCTATGTTGAGATGAGGTCTCAATATCAATACATATGAAAACCAATCACACTATTTGCGCTATTTTGCTAGGGATTCCCCTTTTGGGTGAGCTTGCGAGCGCTGGAGACCGGAGGTTCACTTACGTTTATGAGTCAACGACGGCGGCGAAGGGGGAGATCGAGGTGGAAAACTTTGCGACTTGGAAAACGCGGCGCGAAGGCAGCGGACGGGCAAACGAATTTGATTTTCGGCATGAAATAGAATACGGCGTCACGGACCGACTGCAGGCTGGGATTTATGTGGCCGATTGGAAGGTGAGTAACGGACAGGCGATCTACAAAGACACGGCGGTGGAGTTGATTTACAATATGACGAATCCGGTGACCGATCTTCTTGGGTCTGCGCTTTACGGGGAGGTCAAACTCGGGGATCAGCAGTTCAAGCTGGAGGGGAAGCTTCTGCTGCAAAAAAACTTTGGCCCGATCGTGCTGGCCTACAATGCGGGGATCGAAGCGGAGTGGGAGGGTGACCGCTTTGGCGACTTCAACGAGCGGAGCGGGGAGTTCATGGAAAGCTTTGGCGTGAGCTATCAATTTTCACCGCATTTTCTCCTAGGTGGCGAGTTTTTGCATGAACTCGGCTTCGACGAATGGCAGGAAGCAGGCGACCCGGTGATCTATGCCGGACCCAATGCGTCATTCCGCTTTGATCGTTATTTTGTGACGACCACGGCGATGGTGCAAGTGACAGCCGTCACGGATGAGGCCGACTTTCAATGGCGCGCGATTTTTGGAATGCACTTTTGATAAATGAATATGCGCTGTGGGTTTAAAGTATATCTCACATTGGCGGGAGTGGGGGTTCTCGTCGGAGGGTGCGCAAGTTTCCGTGAGGGCGCGCCGGAGATCACTCCTGCGATGACAAAGCTGGGGCAGGCTTCGGGGGATTCGTTTGAAAAACTGGTAGCCGGTCGCCGCCTGCTCGCGACGCGCTGCACGACGTGTCATGCCCTCGAGCCAGTTTCCAAGTACACTGTCCAAGAGTGGGGCGGGATCGTTGAGGACATGGCGGATCGTTCGGGACTCAAGGAAGAGGAGGAGCGTGCAATTCAGGCCTATCTCACGGCCGTCCGAAAAACCCTGTAGGCGTCAGGCAGGTAAGTGGACGGCGGGGAAGCGATTGGAGTAGAAAAAATCCCAAGCATTGTGGAAGGGAATTCATCGCGGGGTTGCTTTCCAGATTTTCATCGGGTCCACTCGCCATCGAATGGAAGAAGGATCATCGATCGGGAATCTCGAAGACGAGTTGCAGCGTCACTTTGGGCATGCGGGGTTTCGTCCGGGTCAGAGGCAGGTTGTGGAGACATTGATGGAGGGGCGATCTGCGCTCGCGGTTTTTCCCACCGGCGGCGGGAAATCGTTGTGCTACCAGTTGCCCGCGATTCTTCTGGAGGGACTCACGCTGGTTGTGTCTCCGCTTATAGCGTTGATGAAAGATCAGGTCGATGTACTCGTGGGGAGGGGGATCGCTGCGGCGAGGCTGGATTCCACTTTGGACGCCGCCGGGGTTGCGGCGGTGTATGAGGGAATGTTGAGCGGGGCGCTGAAGCTTCTCTACGTTGCGCCCGAGCGTTTCGTGAGCGAGACCTTCATTGCCAAGCTCAAGCGCGCGAAGATCAGTCTGCTGGCGATCGACGAGGCCCACTGCATCTCCGAGTGGGGCCACAATTTCCGCCCCGAATATTTGCGACTAGCCGCCTTGGCGAAAAAGTTTCGTATCAAGCGTGTTCTCGCTCTCACTGCCACAGCGACGCCTCCGGTGGTCGCAGAAATCTGCGGCGGTTTTCGGATCAAGAAGAAGGATTGCGTTCAGACGTCCTTCCTTCGGCGAAATCTGGCCATGCACATCACGCCTGTTTCGGCCGAGCAGAGGCTTCCGCTTTTGACTCAGAAATTAACAACATCGAAGCACCTTCCAGCCATCGTTTACGTGACGCTGCAGCACACGGCGGAGAGCGTGGCTGGGCATCTGCAAAAAGCCGGGCTCAGCGCGCGTGCCTATCACGCCGGCATGGCGAGTGACGTTCGTTCGTCCGTGCAAGACGATTTCATGAATGGTCGTTGCGATATCATTGTCGCCACGATCGCCTTTGGGATGGGCATTGATAAATCGGATATCCGCGCCGTTTATCACTATAATCTTCCCAAGACACTCGAGAACTACCAACAAGAGATAGGGCGTGCCGGTCGAGATGGACAGCCATCGCATTGTGAAATGATGGCTTGCGCGGATGATCTGACGGTTTTGGAGAACTTCATCTTGGGCGACACACCCGAAGAAAGTGCGTTGCGGCATTTGGTCGATCACCTGCTGAGGTTAGGGGACGAGTTTGACATCAGCCGCTACGACCTCTCGCGCACCACGGATATCCGTTCTCTCGTGTTGGAAACGGTCATCACTTATCTCGAAAAGGAAGGCATCCTCGAGCCGGCGGGGTCGTTCTACAGCACATTTCAGATATCGTTCCACCACGCTGAGGATCGGGTGATCGCAGGCCACACGCCGGAGCGTCAGCGTTTTCTCACAGCTGTCTTCGCTTCCGGCAAGCGCGGCAGGCGCCTCCTCACGATCGATGCAGAAGCTGCCGCTGCAGCAACAGGGGAGACCCGCGAGCGTATTTTGAAAGCCCTCACCTATCTTGAGGAGGCTGGGGATATCGCCATCAAGCCATCCGGGCTCCGGCACCGCTTCCGACTTCTTCCCGGCGCAAAGGATCGCTCTCCACGCGAAGTCGCCACATGGCTGTACGGACTCTTCACCGCCCGTGAAAAAAAAGACCTCGCGCGGCTGGATGGCATCATGGAATTCGTTTCTTCTCCGGGATGCCTCACTCGTCGGCTGATTGCTTATTTCGGTGAGTCGATGGATGCCGATTGTGGGCATTGCGGTCGCTGCACGGGTGAGGTGGAGAGCGCACCTCCGCGAAGTGAGCAGTGGGAAATTGCTATCGCGGGCATCGCTGCCATCAATGCCCTTCGAGCCGAGGGTCATGCCGCCCTGCGCTCCAAGCGTGCCTTGGCTCGCTTCCTTTGTGGAATCACCAGTCCCGCTGTCTCGCGCGACCGCCTCACTCGTCACGATGCGTTTGGAATGCTGGAGAGCGTTCCCTTTTCCGAAGTGCTCGCCCATCTCGAAACCTTCGCGTGAGTGGGGGCGCTATTCG
Organism: uncultured Chthoniobacter sp.; assembly: GCA_964427235.1. Lineage (GTDB taxonomy): Bacteria > Verrucomicrobiota > Verrucomicrobiia > Chthoniobacterales > Terrimicrobiaceae > UBA967. The sequence continues at coordinate 3,647 of CAYRTN010000142.1, forward strand.
GAGCGTTGTTCTTTGAATGTTTGAAAAACGGGTTGGAGGATCGGGTTTGGCGTGGAGAGAATCCGGATGCCGATGGTTTCGCCTTTCTCGTTTTTGACCGGAACCAACGTTTGAATGGGGCTGCCGTAGTTCACGAAGCCCTTTAATTCGGTGCTTTCAAATTTCGATGTGGTGCCAGTTTCGATGGTCACTCCAAGTTGGCGGGTTTGAAAGGAAGTCGGGGAGGAAGGGATGACTGCTGAGTTGCCGACAGAGTCGGTCTGAACGCGTGCAGGTGTGTATCCGCTCGGGTAGGAGATTTCCTGTCCTACGAACATTTTGGTGCTGTGGATCTTGGCTGGCGGACCCTCGAATGTCTTTTTGGGATGGCCGAGGATAGTTTTGGCTGAGGAGGATTCTTCTTCCTCTTCATCGTAGTAAATCTGAGGAGTGACGGTGGGTGTGGCTCGCTGGGGTGTTGGTTCTGGTTCCGCGCGGATGGATAAAGGAAGATAGAAAAAAATGGCAGCGAGTGAGAGGAAAAGGGCGGATCTGGGGGCAGAGATTGTCATGTCAAATGGGTGGGTTTTGAATCGGTCGCGCTCGGTTTAGAGTAATGCGGAAATGGGAGCCATGCAATCGAGAGGGAATCGTTCTTGTCCTTCAACGCCGATGAGCCAATCTCAGGTCATGGATTCCTATTTTTCCGAACTGGGTGGCATGGTTTATGATCGTTGGAAGCAGGTGAATTTTGCTCCTGAAGCCTTTCCCGAGATCGCAACGGCTGTCCTTGTCGAGCGTCCGCCTGCAGACAACGTGAATCTTCCTGAGTTGGTGCGGGAGTTTCTGCTCGAGGATGAGCAACCCGTGCAGTCGACGTCGGGGTTCGGTCAGCCGGAATTGATCGTTTACGACACCCCGCGCTTTTACATTCAGGTTTTGTTTTGGATGGAGGGAACGACGGATATCCATCAGCACGCGTTCTCCGGGGCTTTTCATGTGATGGAGGGTTCGAGTTTGCATTCGCTATTCGAATTCGAGGATGCGGAGTCGATCACCTCACACTTTCGCGTTGGGAATCTGAAGTTGAAGGAATCGCATCTGCTGGAGACTGGGGCGACGATGCCGATTGTTTCTGGGGCGGGATGCAT
>CAYRTN010000143.1:0-4768 GCA_964427235.1 uncultured Chthoniobacter sp.
TCTTGGTTGCCGCGGAATAAAGCGCGCCGTCGTAAGCCTTGATCGTGAAAGCGTCGCGCACGCCGTTGACCGAGGCGGGTGGCGTCCAGACGAGGCTTTCGCCTGCGGCAATCGATGTCGTTCCGGCGGTGACCGCTGTGCCATTTTTCGTCAGCGTGCCACCGAGAATTGATTCGATGCGGAAAGAGATCGGATCGATGGCCCAGCCATTCGCGATGGCGGTGATCGTATTGTTCGGATCCGTGGCTCCCGCAGCGGCGGCAAGCGTTGCGTAGGAGATGGTGAGCGGCGCGTTCTCAACCCCACCTGAAATCGTTGCTGCTGATGTGCTGGCAAAATCTGGGGCCTGATTGGTGATAGTGAAGGTCACCGGCAGAGTGCGGGTTCCAAAACCATTCGACACGGTAATGTTCGCCAGATGCACGCCGGCGGTGCCGCTACGAGGGTAACCCGAGATGACGCCGATTGAATTGATCGTCAACCCCGCAGGCAATCCGGTGGCGGCATATGTCTGAGGATTCGTGCCGGCGGCATAGTAGTAGTATTCGAAAAAGCTGCCGACAGCCACCGTGTGTGCCGTCGCTGACGCCGGAGCGCCATAGAAATACGGAGCTTCGATCACCAAACTTACAGGGTAATCGCCCCACATCACCGACACACCATCTGTTGGACTCACCGAAATCTTGTTGTTGCCCACCGGCACAGCAAAGGTAGCCGTGAAATTGACGCGATACTGTTTCGCTGGATCGCGAGTGGCGTTAATGTATTTGTTCGCAACCTTTCTGTTATTGAGATACATGTAGACATTTCCGTCGGTGGAATAAACGCCACCAGCATAGTAGAAGCGTCCGCGAAGATTGAACTCCACCGTCGCCGTGACCGTTCCGTTTTGATTGCTCGTCCAGCTCGTGAGAGTGGTGTCCGAGGTTTCGAGTTGGAGAGAGACACCTGCCCGTTCGTAATCCGCGTCATTTGCCAGCAGTCCCGAGGAAACTTCTCCCACCTTGTATTCAAGAAAAGTGTCACCGCCGGCCCCGGTCGGGTTGACGCTTGCCGCGACATTGGCACGGGTCAATCGCGCTAATTCACGCACAAAGAAAGCCCCCTCTTCCGATCCTGCGAGCGAACATCCATACAGGAGCACATCGGCCCCATCAGCGAGCGATTGCCTCCAGCCCGCAACTTCCTCCGAGCGCGCATTGAGTTCAGCGGCATTGAGAGCGTGGTTGCCAAAGCGCAGAGAGCCGGCATCGCTATGGGAGATCACACGCAGGACATCAATATCGCGCAGCCCCTTGAGCGCGGAAGTGATCTGCCCTATGGCATCACGCTGGCCGTCGATCTCTATGATTTGCGATCCAACGAGTTCGTCCTTTGGGATAGTTGCAACAAGTCCCGAATCGATCAGCACCACACTCTTGACCTCATTAGGATCTTTCAAAATCCCAGACCCGGTAAGCTGCCGGGCACCGAGAGCATGCAAAGCCAAGGTCAAAAAAATGAGTGGCACCAAGATTCTTCCTAGCGAACGAAAATTTAATTTAAAATGCATACTGTTAATCTGTTATTTCCGTAAGCTAAATGTAATTTTTGCACTTTAAAAATACCCCTATCTGCTCTTTTTGCTAAAACCAAAGTTATCGCCCAATCTGCATCTGGGTTGCAATACTTTAATCAGATATTGATTTATGCCGGTTCGGGACAAAATTCTTCCGTTATGCAGCGAAAAGCAACACTGTTTTCTAAGCTGGTCATGAGTTGAACTATCTTTTCAGAATTCGTGGATTTTGCGGTCGGCGTGAATGCTTCAAAAAATCGAGGACCGGGCTCGCCGCAGAACACGCCCGATTGCTTGCATCTTTTTTCCACTAGAGTCCGGTTATAAGTTAAACATTTCCAGTTGGTTAAAATTCCGCTCGGGATCGTTTTGGGAACTAATATTCATAAGCAATTCATTCAAAGGTGTTTTATCAAATGGGTGAACACTCAAAATCTGCAAAGTATTGCGAAGACTTCCGGACAGTTTTAGGTTTTTGTGAATGATGGCCACTATCAAATATAGCGATACCGCTGTCCAAATTTGTGTCTTCACCGCGTTGGCGCTTTAAGTGTATCGTTTTGTGCGGGGTTGGCTGTGTCGGTTTTTTGACACCTCTACTGTGCATCTACCTCTCCGCTCAAAACGACCTTTTTAAAAAACCGTTTTCGGGTTTAAATCACCCGTTGACTCAAAAACCCATGATACATTGAATAGGCCCCAGAAGCGTTGACATAAGCGTTTCTGTTTTTAGAAACTTGGCTCGCAGGCACGCTGGTGCTAATTTTTCTACAGATGCAAAATCCGCCCGTCACCAAATACCAACCCCTTCCCAAGGTTGATCTTCCGAACCGCCAGTGGCCGGACCGGACCCTTTCCGCCGCTCCGATCTGGTGTAGCGTGGATTTGCGCGACGGCAATCAGGCGCTCGCTCAACCGATGAGCGTGGACGAAAAAATCGAATACTTCGACATGCTTGTCGGTATCGGATTCAAAGAAATCGAAATCGGTTTTCCGTCGGCCTCTCAGATCGAGTTTGATTTTTGCCGTCGTCTCATCGAGGAGAACCGGATCCCAGACGATGTCTCGATTCAAATCCTCTGCCAATGCCGCGAGGATCTCATCCTTCGCTCGTTGGAAGCCCTGACAGGCGCGAAGAACATCATTTTCCACCTCTACAATTCGACGTCACCGCGTCAGAGGGAATACGTCTTCCAAGCGAGTCGGTCGGATATCATTCACATCGCCACGCATGCCGTCACCTTTCTCAAAAAAGCGATGCAACCGCTCTTGGTTGGCGGATCTCGTATCCGTTTGGAATATTCGCCCGAGAGCTTTACGAGTACAGAACTCGATTTCGCCCTCGAGATTTGTGAAGCGGTGACCGATGCTTGGCAGCCAACGCCGGATAATAAAATCATCCTCAACCTCCCGGCTACCGTCGAATACGCCACTCCGAATATCCATGCCGACCAGATCGAGTGGATGTCCACCCACCTCACGCGGCGCGAACTGACGACCCTTTCGCTGCACACTCACAACGACCGAGGCACCGGAACCGCCGCAACAGAACTCGGTCTGCTGGCTGGCGCCGATCGCGTGGAGGGAACTCTCTTCGGCGTTGGAGAAAGGACTGGTAACCTCGATATCGTCACTGTCGCTCTGAATCTTTACACCCACGGCATTCATCCTGGGCTCGATCTCAGCCGCATCAACGCTATCCGCGAAGTTTACGAGCGTTGCACCCGCATGGAGATTCACCCTCGTCATCCCTACGCCGGCGACCTTGCATTCACAGCTTTCAGCGGCTCTCACCAAGATGCCATTAAAAAATCATGGGAATACCAGAGCGCACAAAAACCTTGGGATGTCCTTTATATCCCGATCGACCCCGCGGACATCGGCCGCAGCTACAAGGCCATCATCCGCATCAATTCTCAATCCGGCAAGGGCGGAGTCGCCTATGTTTTGGAAAAAGAATTCGGCTACCAGCTGCCAAAGCTTCTTCAAAAGGAACTCGGCCGCCTCGTTAATGACCTCTCTGATCAAAAAGGCACGGAACTCACAGCTCAAGATGTTCACGAGCTTTTCTTAGAGTCCTTTCTCATCCGCGACGGCAACGTTGCCTTGGAAGCCTTCCGCGCGATCGATCGCAGCGACTTGATCACTTGCGAAGCCGACCTTCGCCTTCAAGGATCGCCAGTTACCGTGCGCGGCTCTGGAAACGGCCCGATCGACGCTTTTGTCCAAGCTCTCGCAGGAACTAGTTTGCCGGCGATCGAGATTTTAAATTACTCCGAGCATTCGCTGGGGGCTGGGGCCGGAGCGCGTGCGATCAGCTATATCCAAATCAAAGTTCCTACTGGCCGGACCTTTTACGGTGTCGGCAGTGATACGAACATCGAGCTCGCTTCGATCCATGCGATCGTCAGTGCCCTCAACCGTGCTATCGCTTAGGAAAAACGGACTTTTCCACCGCTTAGATTCGGCCGCCGGATGACCGCGCCCATGAATAAATCGGAAATCCTTGATGCAGTCCTGCGATCCCTGCGTGCAGATTTTGAAAACCGTCTGCGTGTTTCGAAGAAAACCCGCGAGCAGGGCAACAACTCGGAAAGCCGCGCCGAAGGAAAATATGACACCCTTTCCATCGAGGAAAATTACCTCGCCGACGGCCTTGCGAAACAAGCGGAATCGGCTTCGCAAGCGATCACTTTGATCGAAAAAATGCAGCTCCATGCTTTTGCTGACAACGATCCGATTGATTTAGGGGCGCTAATAGAAATCCAGTTCGCACATGCGACCGAGTGGTTTTTTCTAGCGCCAGTTGCTGGGGGAACGGAAGTCATCTGCGCAGGAACCCCTGTGACCGTTGTCACGCCTGAATCGCCTCTGGGCCAGCAGTTGCTTGGCTCCCGAACTGGCAACCGAATCTCCTCACCCTCCGCAAAAATCCTCCGGGTTGTTTAAACTCGATTTCAGCAGAAGGGCTGCCTGCATAGACGCGAGGTTTTTAATCCTCAGCTTTCACCGCTTTCCGCATTGCACCCTCTGAACAGCCCTTAAACCTGAGCCTCAGTTTAAGGCCGTTTTTTAATGCGCTTGTTCCTAGCCAAAAAGGGCCATTACCACTCGGGTTTTCGCCGCCCAACAGTCTACTAGGGCTGACTAATTAAGCTAATTATTTTGCTGAGCTTGACTATGGCCGATCCCTCAACTGCCTGCCCCAAT
>CAYRTN010000144.1:0-4737 GCA_964427235.1 uncultured Chthoniobacter sp.
ATTTTCTGCAACTCCCGCTCGTAGGCCTTGAATTTGGTCCGGAATGCCTTTGCGCGTTGCAGAAGATCACTCCGAATGGAGAGGTGATTGGTGAAACCAGCCTCGAACCCGTCAATTCTCCTCAGCGTGACTGAGAGAGACCTGATCCGTTCCGCTTCCACCTCCAACTTGGCCCGGAAGTCCAGTTTGGCGGCTTCTTTTTCCGCTGAACCGATCCAACCTTCGAGCTTGGCATTCACATCGGTGCCCCGCTGGAGCAGGTACTGTTTCCATCGACGTTCGAACCCTGAAAACCGAGGTTCAAGCTCCGCCTTGAAGTCGGGGGCGAGAGCCTCGAGGGCAACCCGCGCCTCGGACACCTTCGATGCCACCGAGGTCAAAGCATCTGCATCGGCAGCCTCATCCAACTGGGTGGGCAGCCTCTCCATCGAGACCATGAAATTAGTCAAGAGTCCGCGCTCTCGCGCGACAAACGTATCGGCTCGGGCAACTTGAGAATGCGCCCACATGAGACTGATCGTTTTCTTTTCGGTGTTACGCGCGGCCTCAAGCAAGTTCTCCACTGTGCGGGTCTCCCGCTTCGAGACGGCGGCATCCAGCTGCCTCGTGAACTCACGAGTCCGGATCTGGCCCAGCCCCACCCAGACGAGGACTGCAATGACCACGGTGGCCGCGGCGCTCCCAATCAGGATGGTGCGACGCTTGAGTGATTCCCGTCGCGCGATCTCGGATTCGAGCAATGAGGTGCGTTTGCGGAAGGCGTTGGTGACTTCGGTGGAAACGGGGCGGGCGAAATCCAAGATGGCACGCCACGTCTTGTGGATGCCCTCGAAATCCTCTCGTAACTCCCTGAGACCTACCTGTCGGGCGGAGGTGTCCTTCTCCTCACTTCTATGAATCCTCTGGCGAAGCTCCCCGAGCAGGGTCGCGAACTCTCGGTTCTGCCGATCCTTTTCCTGCTCGCTTCGTGCCCAACTCTCGAGCGACACCAAGCGCTGGGAATCGGTGGATCCAAGAACAAGCTTCAAATCTTTCTCGAGTTGTCGGACGAAATCGGTCACCTCCAACACGTCCACCCAATCTGAGTCACCACGTCGCATTTCCGACTGAGCGAGCAGGTGTTGGCATCGCAGAATCGCAGCCTTTGCCCAGACATCACCCGAGGGACGTGTCCTGAAACCGACCGACTCGATGGCTTCTACGGCCTCTGTGACCAGAACGGTATTCCCCACCGGGATCATACCGGCCAGATTCTGCAGACGGGCGGCGAGGACCTTGCCGTCGAGTCGCTCCAACTCGGACTGGGCGTTGGCATCCGTCGGGTTCAGCCGGGTTATGCTTTGGAGTGCAGCAAGGGCCCCTTCGTCATTCCGGATCATAACGGCCTTCCGGTAGGCCGCATACAGCGGGTGATCTGTGGGGATTCCTTGGGCATAGCACAAGTTCAGTGCCTGAACAGCATGTCCATCAATGCTCTCGGCACAGGATAGGCCTCCCTTTTTGCAAAACCCACGCCACTCATCGGCCCTCTGGAATTCCAGTACAGTGACAAGGTCCAGAAGATTCGGGGCGGTCTCCGCGAGTTGGATCGCCTGGTGTCGATCCCCAGCCTTGATCATCGCCTCACACTGCTGCAGGCGATGGTTCGCCATCCGACAGGCGGCAGCGAAATCTCCAGACAGTTTATGAGCAAGATCCGAACCGCTCCCCTGTTGAAGCAATTCAGCTATCTTTCGAATCAGGCGCTCTATTTCGAGCAAGGTCATGTATTTTTCGTTTTTATAGTTTTATTTTCAAACCTCTGAAATTGTCATAAAGAGGTTTTAAAACAAACACTAGGTGCCACAGCTTGCTCTGGTGATTTGCCTGTCGCAAAGGCATACCCAATTTCCCAGTCGTACTTACTATAATCCAAGGGCCCATTGAAAGATCGCCCTGATAAACCAACCGCCGGCCGCCTATGCACAACAATAGTATTACCATCACCCATCAACACAACATCAAAAGCAAGACGTAAATCGGAGTCGCCTGGATTAATTTTTATCGGCTCGTTATTTATAATTTCCGTTTCATTGCAGTAAACAAAGCTTTTACCTTTCAATCCAAAAAAAATAAAACTTTCACCTTTACGAAAAATTACACCAATTTCAGATTCGTTCAGATCTTTAGGTTTAACTTCCAAATAAAAAACATTTGTTATTGATTTCTCAATTGCATTTGTTTTACACATTAAAACCCACTCATTTTTTTCGTGTCCTGCTGCCTTGTATTTACTGATTGTCCAGTTTCCCGCATCACCGTTTTGACGTATTACCCCCTTGCTAGCTGCCTCCGTTTTGGTGTGCTCCCATCCTTCTATTTCGATTCCACTATCTACTCCGATTTTCGCAGTACCGAGGCTGTCTGTGAGTTTGTCGAGACTCGCTGCTGGTTGGGGTTTCTCTGAGGGCGCTGGATGCGCATCCTTTTGAATAGTCAGCTTAGCTTCTAACACGTTTGTGTTAAAATCTTTACTAATTTCAACTCGGTACACCCCCTTATCTTCCTCTCGCACATTAGGGATTTTTAACGAATAATTAGAATTCATTAAAGCCTCATTTTCATGATACCATTTATATTTAAAAACGTTCCGATTCATATGCGGCGTAAAATCCACGTTGAGTTCAATATTTACCCGCTCTTTCACCTTAATTTCTTTGCCGTTTTGTGGAACTCTATCTTCATTGGATCCGGATATTATTATAAGCTCAGGAAACGGTCGTTTACTCTCGAACCAGGTCTTCAAAAAAAATGCGGCAGCAGCTAAAACAATTGGTATAAAAACAATCCACTTTAGATGATCTTTAGTCCCTTTTTTGTCTTGGACCTGAGATTCTGTTCGAGATCGGTTTCTCGCGATTTCATCGGCTGTTCGCGTCGGAACGGATGGCTGGATCCGGTGTGACTCCTCAATCCCTTGGCCTCCGGCAAGTCCCCTATGGACAACAGCATCCCGAGCAACTTGGACGGGGCGCTCGTGTCTCGGCATTTGGTGCTGCGCTGGGGCAACAGGTCGACGATCGCAGGACAATTCCGCAACGTCACTGGTCTCGTCGCCCGCGGAGTTGCTGATCCTGACAACGTAGCGGCTGACCCCAAGCGGGGCGGATGGGATCAATAATTCAGATTCAATTGCCCCAGGGATTTCTGTACCGCTGTTGTTTCGATCAACACGAAACCATTGATAGGTAGGTGGGGGAACCCCTTCAGCAACTGCCTTGAAGTGCGCTGCTTCAGCTGCAAAACAATGTGTCTTCTTTGGTTGTTCAATGAATCGGGGAGGCTGACGACCCAGCCGTGCTAGCAAAGCTTCCACCTCGGTGATCTGAACAGGACGAATTTCGATCAGAGAGCGATAATCCAGACCGCTGAATCGGGCTGACGCAGGGTTATCTGAATGGAAGCAACGCCATCGGAAATCGGTGGTATTGTCCTGGTCCTGAAGCGAGGTTGTGAACGTATACTGCCATCTCGTGGCTCGGAAATCGTGGCTGGGATCCCTGAGCTCCAGAAGTTCGAGACTCTCCCCAATCAATCCGAGGACCTCTTCTCCTAAGACACCATCGACGCGAAGAGCGATTCCGTTCCTGCAGTCGAGCAATCCATATCCGTTCGCGGAGTCCCCGGTAAGTCGTTGCCATCGGGCCGCCGGCAAGAGTCCAATCTGGTGGAGTGCCCTCAGTGAAGACCAGTCCTCAGTATCGAGTATCTCGGGTTCCTGAGACCACGACTTCGCCCATCCTATCCAGTCCCTGAGGATGACTGCGGGGGATGGGAACTCCCGAACCTCTTCCGGGGTGAACACCAGATGATGCGCGACGAAGTTGGTGCGACCTGTAAAATCGAGGCCCGCATCTTGTATGCGGCTGAGCACGTGATATCGGGTGCCGCGGACGTCGATGATCCGGCAGCAGTGGATGGGGCGCTCTTGGCCGCCACTCAGGGAAAGGTGCTGGTAGTGCGACCACTTCTCGAGCTGAAGCATGACCGCCTCCCGCAAAGTGGCGCTTCGTGCAACGGTGCAGTATCCGGACCTTCCGGCCACGACGCCGCGAGGTGCGCTGGTGTAGATCAGTTGGAGTGGCATGGCGGAAAGGCTCCTTGGCTCTCGCTAGGCGCTTTTGGATGGGCTTGGTCGACTGGGGATCAGGGAAATGCGAATCTGTGAAAGGATCCATACCAGCGGCACCTCGACGTCGATGGGGCTGAGCTTGGATGGGTCGGGGACATACTCCCCGGGACCTAGTTTGACCGGGGTGTGTCCAAACGCACTGGCGGCAAAGAATCGGACGTTGCTGCTGAGCGCCTCAGCATTCGCCACCACGGTGGGACAGAGCTCACACAGGAGCCGTCGGACTCGTGCTGAATTGTTCTCAAGCGCGGACATGTTGAATTGACCTTCACTCAATGACGGTTCGAGCTCTGGTTCCCCGAGGAGATGTTTCCAGGCGTCCGATTTCCCCACGATCAGAGCAACGGGAGTGGGAATGGTGTCGGAAGGACGAAGATTTCGAATCGCTTGGATGCGTGTCCGCATCTCCGCCAGGATGATGTCCTGTTGATCCACGATTGCTTTCTCCACTTGCGGGTCTCCTTGCTCCCGGATCACCCGTCGAAACTCAGGGCTGTTGAAGGGGTCGAAAAGGAACATGATTCCCGCAGCGCTGGCCACGTGCTGGGCCCCGGGTTGTTCAATGA
>CAYRTN010000145.1:0-4735 GCA_964427235.1 uncultured Chthoniobacter sp.
TCCTTTCCCACATATCGGGAAAGATGAGAAAAAATTTCATCCGCATTGTTCCAGGTGATAAAGTCACGTTGGAGATTTCCCCCTACGACCTCACCAAGGGCCGCATCACTTTCCGCGAGTCCGGGCATGCCCCGCGTCCTCGTCGCCGCTGATTCCATCAGCCTCGGCAGACGATTTTTTGCATGATTGCAGGAATTGATCTCGGTACGACGCACTCGCTAGTGGGCGTCATGGAAAGCGGTTTTCCGGTTTTGATCGCCGATGAGAGTGGTCATCGATTGACTCCCTCGGCGGTTTGGTTTGCGGCGGACTCCGATGAGCATGTTGTCGGTTGGCCGGCTCTGGAAAAAAGAAAATCCGAGCCCTCACAAGTGGTGACCTCGGTCAAGCGCCTCATGGGAGCACGCTCCCCCGGTTCGGAGGCGAGTCTTCGGGTTCAGGTGGGAGGCAAATCCCTTCTGCCAGAAGAGGTCTCCGCGCTCATACTTTCAAAACTCAAGGCCGATCTCGAAAAAGCCTTTGGCAAAGTGTTCGATCGAGCGGTGATCACGGTGCCTGCGTATTTCAACGATGCTCAGCGATCGGCGACAAAGCGAGCAGGAGAGGCCGCCGGTTTTACTGTCGAACGTCTCCTCAGTGAACCCACCGCAGCGGCATTGGCCTATGGACTCGATCGCCTTGCTGAGCACGCTCGGGTGGCTGTGTATGATCTGGGCGGGGGAACTTTTGATATTTCCGTTCTGGAGTTGCGGCATGGTGTCTTTGAGGTTTTATCCACGAATGGCGATACGCGTCTTGGTGGCGATGATCTTGATGCGGCTTTGGCTGTGGCTTGGGGGATCCCCGTGACCGATGCGGAAAAAATCAAACGCGGTCTCACAGATCAGGATTCGATCGAGTTGAATGGACAGATTTATCTCCGAGCCGACCTCGAGCGCATTTGCCAGCCCGTGGTCGATCGGACACGCGCTCATTGCCTTCAATCTCTCGCTGATGCGGGATTGGAAACATCTGCGCTGGATGCCGTCGTTCTTGTTGGGGGAGCCACGCGGATGCCTCTCGTGAGGAAATTTGTGGCTTCACTTTTTGGCCGTGAGCCGGATGTGAGTCAGCATCCCGATGAGGCGGTCGCCCTCGGTGCCACTATTCAAGCCGGTATACTTGAGGGGGGCTTACAAAATATCACCCTCCTCGACGTCACACCGCTTTCCCTCGGCATCGAAACGTTCGGTGGGTTGATGAATGTCATTATTCCTCGCAACACGACCATACCCTGCAAAGCGGGAGAGATGTTCACCAATGCCGTTGCGAACCAAGCGTCGATGAGGATTAGTGTTCTGCAAGGCGAGCGTGAGATGGCCAGGGACAACTGGAAACTCGGCAAGATGGATGTCGTCTTCAGCCCATCGCCAAAGGGTCAAGCCAGGGTGGGGGTTCAATTTGAACTCGATGCCAACGGCATTCTTCACGTTCTGGCGAGGGATACGGTCACTTTGCGCGATACCGTGGTGCAGATTCAAAGTGCGGTGGAAGTTTCCGATGAGGCTGTAGAAAAAATGCTTGGCGATTCTCTGGAGCATGCATTTGAGGACATGGATGAGCGCATCTTCACTGAGGCGAAACTCAAAGCCGATGAAATGCTGCCGGCCATTGCTGCGGCGCTCGTTCAACTTGAGGGGGAGGTGCCAGATGGTGTTCGTCAAGAAATAGACCGCCTTGTGCTAGCGGCGCGGTCGGCGATGGAGTCGCGCTCCACTGCGGAGCTCAAGGCCCTTCTCAAGGAACTCGACACTATCACCGAGCCCCTCGCCACAGCCCTTATTGAAAAAACCCTCGCGGGAGCTTAGTTGGGTCTGTCCACGCAGGCGGTGGCCATGGCGGCCATGCCTTCACCGCGGCCAAGAAATCCCATCGACTCATTGGTGGTGGCTTTGATGCCTACACACGCTGGAGGTAGATTCAATGCAGTTCCGACGAGGTTCTTCATATCGGCAAGATAAGGTGAGATACGAGGCTCCTCCGCGACAAGGGTAGAATCGACGTTGTGAATGACGATGGATTTCTCATCCAGCAACGCTCGGACGCGGCGAAGAATCTCGAGGCTGCTGATCCCTCGGATGCTTTGATCGGTATTTGGAAAGAGATGGCCGATGTCTGGCTCGCCTGCAGCACCTAGAAGAGCGTCGGCGATGGCGTGGCAAAGGACGTCCGCATCCGAGTGGCCCTCGAGACCAAACGGGTGAGGGATTTCAACTCCACCCAGAATCAGGGTACGTCCAGTGACGAGGCGGTGAACGTCATAGCCGATGCCAGTCGCGATCATTCGATAGGAATATGACCGCTTGTTGCCACGATGCCGTATTTGTCGGCTGCAGATTCGTGCGGAGTGAGGTCGACTCGCCCGCCGGCGGATTCGACGAGGAGGATGCCAGCGGCGACATCCCAGAGGCTGATCATGCTTTCGATGTAGGCATCGAGGCGACCGCAGGAAACATAAGCAATGTCGAGTGACGCACTTCCCATCATGCGGCATTTTTTGGCCCCGCGGACCATTTTTTCAAAAAGAGGAAGCCCTCGATTTATCGAGTTCAGTGACTTGGAAACCCCCACGGAAACAATCGATTCGCAGAGCTCCGTGCGGGTGCTGACGGCGATCGGTTGTCCGTTGAGTAAGGCTGGCTGGCCTTCGCGCACAGACCACATTTCGTCCCGCATCGGGTCGTAGATCACACCGACGATGATTTTCCCATTGCGGCGAAGTGCAATCGAAACAGCAAAGTGAGGGATTGAGTAGAAGTAGTTCACCGTGCCGTCAATGGGATCAATGATCCATTGAAACTCGCTCGACTGGTCGCCGCTGATCCCTTCTTCGCCATAGATGGCATGGTCGGGGAATTTGGAGAGGATCAGGCTTTCGATCAAAACTTGAGTCCGCTTATCGAGCTCGAGCTTGATGTCGTGGGCGAGATTTTCATCCACAGTGAGTGGGCGGCCGAAGTTGGCTCGGAGAAATCCTCCAGCGGCTTGTGCGGCCTCGATGGCCGTGGCCAAATAAGTTTCTGTTTGCATGAGTGCCCCCACTTTCGATGGCATAGAGCAAGGGGTGCAAGATTTTAAATGAGTGGCTCGCGGGCCTTTTCAAAGTCCTTGGCATCTGCTTAAGTCGTGTCCATGCCCCGCGAATCCACTCTTGAGCGCACGACATCCGAAACGTCCATCCAACTGACCCTCAATCTCGATGGATGTGGAAAATCGCGTATTTCCACCGGCATTCCTTTTTTTGATCACATGCTCACGCTTTTTTCGAAGCATGGGCTCATGGATCTCGATCTCACAGCCAAGGGCGACATTGAGGTCGATTACCATCACACGGTCGAGGATACTGGGATTTTGCTCGGTCAGGCCTTAGATCGCGCGCTGGGTGACAAAGTTGGCATTCAGCGCTACGGGTCTTCGTATGTTCCTATGGACGAAGCCCTCGTTCGTTGCGTTGTGGATTTGAGCGGTCGCCCGTATCTCAACTACAACGCCCCTAAAAAGGCGGACGTGATTGGCTCCGCATTCACATTTCAACTGGTCGAGGAATTTCTCCGCGCGATTTCCGTGCATGGCGGCATGAATTTGCATGTCGACGTCTTGGCCGGTCGGGATGCCCATCATATGGCGGAGGGAATTTTTAAATCCCTCGCTCGTGCGTTGGATCAAGCGACGCGCATCGATCCTCGCGTGCAGGGGGTTCCTAGCACCAAAGGCGTTCTTTGATTGGCCGGTCTGTGGGCGGTTAAGATTTTAAAGGATGAGTAAAAAATCCATCGGCGTCATTGATTACGGAAGTGGGAATTTGCGGAGTGTGTGCAAGGCCTTGGAGGTTGCCGGAGTCGCTCCCAGTCTCATTACTACAGCTGCGCAGTTGGGGGATGTTGATGGGATTGTTGTGCCAGGCCAAGGGCACTTCCATCAGTGTGCTGCGAATCTTCGTGCCAGCGGCATGTGGGATTCTGTTCGCGAATGGACCTTAGAGGGACGGCCCTATCTTGGAATCTGCTTAGGCTACCAATTGCTCTTTGAGTCCAGTGAGGAATCCCCCGGTGTTCCCGGGCTTGGGATTCTTAAGGGGCGCGTGGTGAGGTTTCCCAGCGGGTCCTTAAAGGTGCCGCATATGGGCTGGAATACGCTCTCCGACGTCCGAGGATCGCTCTACACCGACTTCCCGAGTGATGTCTCGATGTATTTTGTTCACTCTTTTTATCCGGTGCCTGAGGATAGCGCTGTCATCAGCGCGGTCTGTGATTACGGCGCACCTTTCGCTGCCAGCGTCTCGCTGGGCGCGGTCCACGCTACCCAGTTCCACCCCGAGAAAAGCCAGGGGGCCGGACTCGCTTTGCTCCGCAATTTTATTTCCACTTTATGATTCTTCTTCCTGCAATTGATTTGATGGGTGGTGAAGTCGTGCGCTTGCGCCGCGGACTCGCCACAGAAAAAGTCGTGTATTCGTCGGACCCCGTCGCTTTCGCCAAAAAATGGGAAGATTCAGGAGCAGATTGGCTCCACATCGTCGATCTTGATGCTGCTTTCACTGGGGAACCGCAAAACCTCGATGCCGTTGCTAAAATCTGCGCGGCAGTGAAGATCCCCTGCGAACTCGGCGGAGGTATGCGAAGCGAAGAAAAAATCCAAGCGGCCTTTGATGCCGGCGTCGCTCGCGTCATTCTAGGAACCAAAGCCTGTCAGTCTC
>CAYRTN010000146.1:0-4692 GCA_964427235.1 uncultured Chthoniobacter sp.
GCAATGCCGCATTTGCCACCAGCTTGTCTGTTCGCAGCATTGATGCGCTCATGCCGGCAGCAGGCGCTGCAGGTCTTTCACTCCACTCACCTCTTCAAAGACAATTCAGAGACATCCACGCCGCCTCGTCGCACATTGGGCTCACTTGGGATGTGCATGCAGCAGCCTACGGGCAAAGTGCCCTAGGCTTGCAGCCTCAAGGTGGTTTGTTACTTTAATTTGAAGAGCTTCTTGGCATTGCCACCAGTGATCAAATCGCGGTCACTTTTGGGCAAGCGCTTTACTGCAGAAATAAGTCCTAGCGGATCGACCTCGGCCATGTCGTAGGGGTAGTCTGTGCCCAGCATCACATGGTCTGACCCAAATCGATCAATCATGTTGCGCAGCATGCCTGGGTCAAAGGTGATGGTGTCAAAGTAAAACCTTTCCAAATAAGTGGAAGGTTTGCGCTTGATGACCGTGCGGCCATCGGGACGCGCGCCATACACATGATCCATACGAGCCCAGTAGTGTGCCAAATAACCACCCGCATGCGCCAACAACACTTTCAATTTGGGATTGCGCTCCATCACACCGTCAAAAATCAAATGGCTGACTGCAATGGTGGTGTCTAAAGGATTGCCAATGACGTTGTTGAAGTAATGGTTCTCAAGTCGACTGGCTTCGGTGAAGCCATTGGGATGAATAAACAAAGGCACGCCCAGTTCACTGACCGTTGCAAAAAACTTTTCCAATTTCAAGGAAGGATCGGTCAGGTTCTTGCCATTCACGTGGGTGTTGATTTCAATACCGCGCAAGCCTAAATTTTTAATGGCGTGCTTCAACTCTTTGACCGCCAAGCCAGCGTCTTGCAAGGGCACAGTGCCCAAACCAATCAGCCGATCGGGATGCTGAGCCACCAACTTGGCCATGCCTTCGTTGACATCGCGCGCCAACTCTGCGCCAAACGCTGGCTCGGCAAAATAGTAATATTGAAAAGGCGCAGGTGAGATGGCTTGAATATCAACACCCATGCGGTCCATGTCTTGAAGGCGCACTGCCACATCTGACAACATGGGCGCCCTGTCGCGCATTTGTTTGGCGTTGGTCTCGCGTGTCAGTTGGTTGGCAAAGATGTGCCCTACTTCCTGCTCAACCGGTTTTAAAACAGCCGCCTTTTGACCTACCGTGGGATTGAAGTAATGGCAATGCACATCCACATTCAGATGCCCATCTTTTCGTTTGGCTAACTTTTTAGTGGCCAAGGAGGTAAACATGCCCTTAGCGCCTTTGGCCTCTTTGCCATGGTTGTGATAGGGGTGCTTGCAAGTAGGCGCACAAGTAAAAATCATGAATGTTCCTTCAAAATAAAATCGAATGAGGTGCAGAGCGCTTATTTGCCAATGGCTGCATTGACTTTGGGCATCACTTCATTGGCAAAGAGTTCCATGGAGCGCTTGGCAAGGGCTGGATCCATCCAGTCATGGCCGGCATACAGCAGGTTACCAAAATCACCCACATGATCGCGGAATGCCAATATTTGATCCACCACGGAATTGACCGTTCCGGCCAATACCAATTTGTTGGTCACATAGTGCGGCGTAATCAAGGCATCGTCCATGTTTGGATCTGTTTTGAACAAGTTGCTGCGGCCACCATTTAACAACTTGCGCACCAATTGCTTGAAGTAAAAGTGATAGGGACCGCCCTCTTCCAAGGCGTACTTTTTGGCTGTGGCCTCGTCGTCTGCTACAAAAATACTTTTGGCAATCCGCCATTCATCAGGGTGCGCCACTGCGCCCACTTCAGCGCGGCCTTCTGAGTATTTAGGCCAATGCGACTTCACCCACTCAGGCATGAGGAAGTTGGCAGAAATAGGCTGCCACCCGCGCTTGGCCATTTCGGTCACGCCCTTGGAGAATGGCGCTACAGCTGTACCCACAATGAGGGGGTGCGGTCTTTGGAAAGGCTTCATGATATAGCCTTGTCCAATTTCTGGAATCATGGTTTTACCCACTGACACTTTGAAGAATTCACCCTCAAAGTCATAGGGTGGGTCTGACTCCCAAATCTTCAAGACCATGTTGATGCCTTCGACAAACATGGCATTTCTATCTTTGCCAAAGTTACCAAAAACCTCTGCGTCTGACATCAAGCCACCCGGACTGACGCCCATGATGAAGCGGCCTTGAAGCATGTGGTCCATCATGGCTGCTTGGGCGGCTATGGCAGCTGGATGCGAATTGGGCACATTGATGGTGCCCGTGCCCAACATGATGTTTTTGGTCTCAGAGATGAGGCTTGCCAAAAAGATCATAGAAGACGTGACGGTCTCTGCTGCGTCTGTGACGTGTTCACCCACATAGGCTTCACTGAAACCGAGTCGATCGGCCAAAATAATGGCTTCTCGATCTTCCGAAAGAGTTTGTCCGATGTTGCGTCCGGGTGGATGCAAAGGCATCATGAAAGTGCTGTATTTCATAAGTATTCCAAATCGATTCTTAATTTCTAATTGCTAAGCAAGGCTTCTGCGACCTGCATGTAATTGCCCTGGCAAAACAGCAAGGGGGTCTTGTTTTCATAGACATAATTTTCAACTTGTCCTAAAAACAAGACATGGTCACCCACCACCGTTCGCTGAATGGTTTTGCATTCAAATGTGGCCACACAATTTTGAATCACAGGCAGGCCGCCCAATCCCTCAATGTAAGCCACGCCTGTAAACTTGTCTTCGAAGGGTTTTGAAAATTGCTTTGACAAATTCATTTGCTCAAGCGCTAAAACATTGATGACAAAGCGACTCGTTGCATCAAACACTTCCAAGCTAGGTGAAGATGAAACCAAACTCCAAAGCACAATGGGCGGCTCCAAGGACACAGAGCTGAACGAGTTTGCAGTGACGCCCACCAAACGCGATTGCAAGTTACCAGAAGTAACCACCGTAACGCCGGTGCCAAAACTGCCCAAGGCAGTGCGCAAATCGCGCTTGTCCCATGTTGAATTGATCTTGGTGTTCATTTGAACACTTTACGGGCTTTGAGAGGGTCAAAGGGTCGGGAGTTTCCCTTAAAAATCAACTTTTTTGCGACTTGCGCAAAGGCTTTTGAGGGCTTTTTGAAGGCAAAACAATTTGAGGCAAGACCCCCTTGGCGCCAGCCATAAAGTGGTCGATGGTCAAACGAATCATTTCATCGACATCGTCTTCGATGGGAACATCAAAAATCCAACGCCGCTGACCAAAGTAAAAAATGCGAGCATTGATGCTCCAAACCAATTCAATTTCAGCCGTTTTCAAAGGCACTGATTTGACATCGGGCAAGCCTAAATCGTGGCGCAACTCAATGGCAATTGGCACCAAGATGCGATTTTTGAGTGTTTCCAAATACCGCTTGTTAATGCCCTCACCGCGCAAACCAGAGAACATGAAAATACGCACCCAGTCGCGCGTGAGTGCAGCTTTGGCATATTCAACATACAGGCTGACCAACCGAGGCGCAAGCGCAATGCTACGGTCTTGAATGACAGCTTCCCAAAATGGATTCCAGCGCCCAACGTAGACCTCTTCATAGACCCTGTCAATCAAAGCATCTTTGGTAGGAAAGTGCTTGTAAATGAGTGACTGCGTGACACCCAAGCGACGCGCCAACTGACGCGTATCGCCACCGAAACCCACCTCTGCAAAAAACTCTACGGCCGCCAGAACGATCTGCTTTTCTCGCTCTTGGCTACTGAGTCGACTTTTTTCTGTCGCTGGTTTTTTTGCAGTCATGTCTTTACCTTGTGGCTTCAGGCTGGTATGACCACAGGCTCAACTTGATGGGACGACACAGACTTCATGATGGCCTCTAACGCAGCGACATTGGCTAACATTTCTGTATGGCTGACTGGGTAAGGCTGCTCGCCTCGAACGGCTTTGGCAAATGCTTCTAAATTGGACAGCACACTGGGGAATTTTTCGGCAAAACTCACCACGGGCTCTTGGCCTTGCATCACGCGCTTGATGTCCCAGCCCGCAGGACTCTCGGGGTGCTTGCGGTCTCGAATTTCGACCCAGCCTTTAGAACCATAAACCGCGAAACGACCTTCAAAGGGGGTGGCCAACATGGCACTGATGAGGGCATTGGCGCCCCCCGGAAAGCCCAACATGATGCCCAGCGTGTCGCCATTTTCAAAATAAGATCCGCGTGTGGCCAAGCGCGCCCAAACCGATTCGGCAGGCCCCAAAACCGCAATGGCCAAATCAACCAAATGAATGCCCGTTGCAGTGAGTGGGCCCACTGGGGCATGCTGGTTTGAAAGACGCCAATTGTCTTTGGGTAAGGCGAAAAACTTGTCTTGGCTGAAGTTGGCTTCAATTTGCAAGATGCTACCAAGCACGCCAGCTTGAATGTCTTGGCGAAGTTCAATGATGGCAGGCTCAAACCGACGCTCATGGCCAATGCCCAAAACACGATTGTGCTTGACACAAGTGGCAACGGCTTTTTGCGCGTCAAGGTAGGTGAGGCACAAAGGCTTTTCGCAAAACACATGTTTGCCAGCTTGCGCTGCCGCGACAATTTGATCGGCATGCTGCTGATGGGGCGTGCACAAAATGACCGCCTCCATGCTCTGAATTTGCAAAAATGCATCGAAGTCTGAAAGGATTTGCACATCTTTCAAAACAGGATCGTGGCTCATCTGCGAACGCAGATCTGCATCCAATTCAACCACCGC
>CAYRTN010000147.1:0-4654 GCA_964427235.1 uncultured Chthoniobacter sp.
CAATACCGCGCGGAACTTCTCTCTGAAGAAAAGAGGCGGAACGACCTGCTTCAGGCTTCCATCACAGGAAACAAACCAGCCGATTTCGCGGGAGGCGGACGCGGTCAGACCATCCGATCCAGTCGTGGTGGCCTGATTCTGACTCTGGCGCTTCTCGGCTTTTTCCTAATACCTCCACTGTGTGTGGCGGCATGGATCATGGGAGCCGGCGATCTGAAGGAAATGGATGCAGGTGACATGGAGACGAGCGGAAGATCCAGTACAGGTGCTGGATATCGAATTGGTATTGTCGGAACGATTTTCTGGGTTTTGTACGTTTTTGGCGCGATCGCTTTCGTTGTATTTTCGCATGTCCGGGTGGGAACCGCTGGTGATTTAATCCCTGCTCCCCTAGCCTGATTGACCTCTTTCCCACACATTGGTTTAAGCTCTCTATTGATATGCTTTTTCTGAAATACCGACTGCAGGTGATTACCCCTGACCCAATCCTAGATTTTTAATTGCATGGCTCAATTTCCCACCCGCCCCACAAAAACAGGCGCTGGTTTCGAGGAGCCTAAACTCCTCGCATGGTCCCAGAGTGACATCGAGAATCGTCTCGGCTTCAAGGGAGGGCGTCACACCGACGTTAATCACCTGTTAGCTTTCATTGTGGGAATGCTCCTCACCGGCGTGACCTATGGATTATCGGTCTCAATCCTGCAGCGGTTTGAGTACACAACGCCGCTGGCGACCATGATTCTCCGACCGGGCAATCAATTGACAATGATCCCTGCGACTCTGTTCTTTTTTGCAGGAGTCGCCGTCCTCCTGATCAAAGCCCGCAAGCTCAAGTTCCAGCGACGGGCGTTGGAATTGTCAGCGGTCCCAGACGCCGCCGAATTCACCCTCACCGAAACCACCTCGGCGACCGTTCTCAGCAGGATTCACTCGCTGGTTGACCATCCCCGTCACTTCATTCTTCTCAACCGGATCGATCGAGCTCTTTCAAATCTCAAAAACATGGGGCAGATCAACGATGCTTCGGCAATTCTCCGAGCACAGGGTGAGAACGACGAGGATCAGTTAGCCTCCAGCTACACCCTAGTGAATGGCCTTGTTTGGGCCATTCCTGTGCTCGGCTTCATCGGGACGGTGCAGGGGTTGAGCATGGCTATCGGACAGTTCACTCAGACCCTCCAAGCGTCGGGGGACATGTCCATGATAAGAACCTCCCTTCAGGGGGTCACTGCAGGGCTCGCAACCGCCTTTGAAACCACACTGATCGCTCTAGTATTCGCCCTGATCCTGCAGCTTTGGATCACGGTGATGCAAAAACGGGAGATGACGTTTCTCGACGAGTGCAACGACTACTGTCATTCCCATATAGTATCGAAACTGCGTCTACTCGACAGGCCTCCGGGAGGGGCGCCGGCCGCGGGCCAGGAGCTTAGCTGATGAGCAGTCGACTTCGCAGCCTGGGATCGACGCGCATCTCGTTCTTTGCCTTCCAGGACATCATCACCTCAGTCAGCGGGATCCTGATCCTCATTACGCTGATCCTCTCGACGGATCTTGAGCAACCCCAGGAAGGTCAAGCCGTAGATGCAGATCCGGAATTGCATCGAAAGTTGATGGAGACACTGGTGCAGCAGCGAACCACAGACCTCGAAATCGAGGACCTTCAGAGAATCCTTTCCGAAGCCGAGACTGCGCCGTCCATCGAGAAACTGACTACTGACATCACCCAGCTTCAGGCCGAGCTTGAAAGGGAGCGACGTGGTAAGGATGCAGTTTCAACCCAAATGGCCGACAGGCCATCTGCAAACGAGGCGCTGGACCAGAGGTTGGGCCTTACAAAGTTGAAGACAAAGCTCGAGTCGACTCGGCAAGAAATGGCAAGCGTCGAGCGGGAGTTCCAAAAAGTCCTAGCCCAGACAGCGGACCTAGAAGGAAAACTACGGATGGCAGAGGCGAAGCTCCAGAGACTCCGAATCAGGGAAGGAAAGCTGTGGATGATCCCTGATCAGGAATCGACCCGGAAAAGACCGATTTTAGCGACAGTAGGTGGCAACGGAGTCCGACTGCAGCAGTTTGATAGGCCAGAAGAACTCAAAGAGTTCCCGAGCAAATCGGCCGAAGACGATTTTGAGGCGTACCTTAACGGAATCCAGGCCGCGGATGCCTATATCGTCTTTCTCGTCCGACCGTCCGGCATCTCGGCTTTCAAAAACCTCGTGGAAATCGCCAGAAAACGACATTTCGCTGTAGGATTTGACGCCCTTGAGGAAAATCGAGAGGTGCTATTCCAGACCCCTCCTCCAGTTGATCAGGAAAGGGACAGTCAAAGTTCACGTGAGACGTCAGCTGGAAAGTCAGAAACCAGTTCTTCTCGGGAAGGGGCGGCAACGCAACACGACACCAAGTTCACCGAACCCCCAAAAGCCTCCACCCCAGCATCAGCACCAAGCTCCAAGCCGCCTGCCGCGGGATCGACGCCGCCAGTGAACAAGAGTTGGTGGCAGCGACTCTTGGAATTTATTGGATTAAGCTGAAATGAGCCTCCGCCACAAACGCCTCAGCGATAGCCTAGACATGTTGCTCGACACGATGTGCAACACGTTCGGCGGAATCATCCTCTTGGCAGTTATGGTGACCCTGTTGGCCAGACGTGAGAGACAGGCGGGCACCGTAAACAACACAGAATCCGTCAAAATTCAGCAGCACCAGCTCAGCATTGCCAAAGATTCATTGAGTCGATCTATCCAACTGCGAGACCAGCTCAAGCAGAAGGCCTTTTCCGGGGATTGGAAGACTCAAGTAGCGCTCCTCAGGTCGCGTCAAGAAATCCAATTCGAAATACAGAAGCTCAGTGACCAGACTCGAAAGAACCTCCAGGTGCTCGAAACCGCTGCAGCGGTGACCCCGACAGATCGCCTCAAGACGTTGGAAGAGGAGATTGTCATGGCTGAACTACAAACCCTCGAGGCGAAGAACCGACTTGCAGCTGCCCAGACCAATAGGGCTCACATCGGTGCACAAATATCGGAGGTCACCCAGAATCAGGCCCTGTTAGTCAAAGAATCACAGCAGAAACTACGCCTGCCGATGGAACGCCCTTCGAAACAGGATCCCATTTACGTCATCGCCCGGTACGGACGAATTTTTCCCTGCCGGAATTATGATCGGAGGCCGAATTATGAGGACATTGTTTGGAGTAAAAACTCCGAAGGGGAGGTGGCTACACCAAAGCGAGATAGGGGTTTTACCGATCCCGACAAGCTCCATGACTACTTCCAGCGAATTCCCTCAAGGAAGGTCTATGTTGTTTTTCTTGTTTATGAAGACTCCTTCTCAATCTTCAACAAGGCTAAGGATCTCGCAGTCAGAGCAGGGGTTACCTACGGGTGGGAACCGTATGTAGCATCTCGGTCCGTTCAGTTCGTTGAGGAAGGTGGATTCACTCCCAAACCTCAGTAGATCCTTCGCCAACAAATCGGTCAGTCCAGAGGACTTTGAATTACTCACCCAAAATACGATCTTTGAAGCGTGAGGCTCGAGGGTATTAGTCGGTGGAATACATGAACAAAATTCCAATCAACCACCAAGATTTTGGTTCCTCGTCACTTTCAGTGGGGAGCACTCGCTCCCAAGATGGCGGTGGCTTGAATATTTCTTGCCCAGCACGGGATTAATCACTCGCACCGACAGCAATAGCTCCGGTGGTCGTGAGAAGCGTTAAGGTGTGTCTCAATGCAGAGGAAACCGCATAAAACCCCAAATTGCCGAGGGTCACTTATCAAAAGTTCGGGTAGTTCTCCTTGTTGTCAGAGGGCGGTCAAAACCAGCCAGTAAAGGGCGGTTGAACACCAGCCAGAGTCTGAGGTGAACAAGTTCATTGCCGAGCGGGCCCGATTGTTGGGTTCGTGAGGGCGGATGAACCACCTCTGCGTGAGCACCTGCGAAGCGATTAAAGCATTGGCCCTCAAGGGTTGGTCCGGACGACGGATCGCCCGGGAACTGGCCGTGAACCGGGAGACGGTGGCCCGATACCTGGGGCCCTCAAAACCAGCCATTCCGCCCCCCGGCTCTGCGCCTCCTCCAGAGTCAAACCCGGCCATTCCGCCCCTCGGGTCCGAGGACACTGGCACGGGCTCAGCACCAAACCCAGCCATTCCGCCCCTCGGCTCCCGCGCTGGTCGTTGCAGTCTCTGCAAGGTTCACTTGGCCGAGATCACCTTGGCTATCGAGCAAGGCCTCTCGGCCCAACGGATCTATCAGGATCTGGTCATAAGCCACGCCTTTGCCGGGAGCTATACGTCGGTCAAACGCTTCGTCCACTATCGCCGCTCCAGCCAGAAGCTTCCTGTCGGCCGTTGGGAGAGTGAGCCCGGCGAGGAAGCCTAGATCGATTTCGGCCAGGGTGCCTGGGTGATCGACGAGCTCGGCAAACGCCGTCGACCCCATCTCCTCTGTGTCATCTTGAGGCATTCTCGCGTCTTTGGTGCAATTTGCGCACCGTTTCTGGATGCAACGTGCAGCTTGGATGTAATTTTTTGGTAGATCCTAAAAAAATGTCTTAAGGCGTCGATCTAACGGACGCATTCTCCATTGGGCATCTGTGCTCATCGGAAAAACAACCAGCAACACGCGTCTCATGGCTGAAACCATTTTT
>CAYRTN010000148.1:0-4653 GCA_964427235.1 uncultured Chthoniobacter sp.
ATGAAAATTGCTCTTGATGCAATGGGGGGGGATTTTTCCCCGCAAAATCCCATTGCAGGTGCTATCCAAGCCCTGCGCGACTTTCCTGATGTCTCGATTATTTTTGTCGGAGACGAGGAGAGAGTCCGCAAGGAACTGGACGCACATGACATCAAGGGCCTTGAGTCCCGCATCACATACCATCACACCTCGCAAGTGGTGGAGATGGGTGAGAACGGGCTCGAAAGCGTTCGCAAAAAAAAGGATTCCTCGATCAGTCGGGCCATTGACTTAGTCAAAAATGGGGAAGCTGATGCGGTGGTTTCTGCCGGACATACTGGCGCGCTTGTCGCTGCAGCCACGATCAAGCTGCGTACTCTTCCTGGCATCGACCGAGCCGGTCTGGGGGTACTAATTCCGGCAGAGGGTGGGGTTTTTCTTCTCATCGATGGCGGTGCTAATCTTGACCCGAGCCCCAAGCATCTGGTTGGATTTG
Source organism: uncultured Chthoniobacter sp. (assembly GCA_964427235.1). GTDB lineage: Bacteria > Verrucomicrobiota > Verrucomicrobiia > Chthoniobacterales > Terrimicrobiaceae > UBA967. The sequence goes on from CAYRTN010000148.1 coordinate 476, forward strand.
CGGTCATGGGTAGCGTTTATTACCAGTCCATCGTTGGGGGAGGGGAAGCTCGCGTTGGGCTTTTAAATATCGGAAGCGAACCCAGCAAAGGCACCGAATTTTGCAAGGAATGCTACGCACTGCTCCAAGAGGCTCCGATCCGCTTTGTGGGCAACATCGAGGGGCATGGCATCTTCAAAAAACAGGCAGAAGTCGTCGTCTGCGATGGATTCACTGGCAATATTTTTCTTAAAACTGTCGAAGGATTCGCGAAATCGGTGTTCTCTTGGCTCAAAGTCGAACTGAAACAATCTCCACTGCGAATGGCTGGAGCTTGGCTCGCCCGTGGTGCTTTTCAATCGATCAAAAATCGGACCAGCACGGACGAATACGGCGGCACGCCCTTGCTCGGGGTGAACGGAATTTGCATCAAGGCCCACGGAAACTCGTCTCCGCGGGCGCTGCGTAATGCCATTCGAGCCGCACGCACGGCAATTCAACTCAGCATCAATACCCGCATCGTGGAAGCGATGAAACCACTCCATGAAAAAAACTCTTCGCGAAATACCATCGAGGCCTAGTCGCACCACTTCCATCATTGGCACTGGCAGCTACCTTCCCGAGCGGGTTCTGACCAATGCCGACCTTGAGGTCATGGTGGAGACCAACCATCAATGGATTGTTGAGCGTACAGGGATCCTTGAGCGGCGCATCGCAGGTCCCAACGAGTTCACCAGCCACATGGCCGCCGAGGCCGCGAAAGCCGCCATCGAAAATGCCGGCATCACTGTGGATGAGATTGATCTGATTCTGGTGGGGACCATCACTCCAGACACGGTTTTTCCTTCCACGGCATGCCATGTCCAGCGCTTGATCGGGGCAAAAAACGCGACCTGTTTTGATGTGAATGCCGCTTGTTCCGGGTTCCTCTACGGCGTCGAAATTGCGAACCAATTTATAGCGAACCACGCCTACGATACTATTCTCGTCATCGGAGCCGATAAGCTGAGCAGTATTGTAAACTGGAAGGATCGTAATACCTGTGTCCTCTTTGGCGATGGAGCCGGAGCGGCTATCCTGCGTTCCCGTCCCGAATCTCGTGGCATCATCACGACTTATATGGGTAGCGATGGAAATTACGCGGACATGCTTCATATGCCCGGCGGTGGTTGCGCGATCCCGATCACCAGTGAAAATGTCGATTCGCACCTGAACACGCTGCACATGAATGGGCGTGAGACCTTCAAGCAGGCTGTGACTTCCATGATGCGGGCGGCCAATATTGTGCTCGACCGCTGTGGCATCACGCCTCAGGACATCAAATGCGTGATCCCTCACCAAGCGAATATCCGGATCATCGAAGCCATGGCCGACCGCCTTGAAGTTCCGATGAGTCAGTTTCACATCAATCTCGATAAATGCGGCAACACCTCCGCTGCCGCCGTGGCCATCGCGCTTGATGAGGCCGCGCGCAGTGGGCGTTTTGAGGTTGGGGATCTTTTGTTGCTTGTCGTTTTCGGCGGCGGCCTGACTTATGCCAGTTCGGTGATCGAGTGGTGATGTTTCGACGTCCGTGACGCTCCAGTGGGCGTAACTCCACGATCATGTGTCCCGAATCTTTTAAAAAACCGGTAGAGGTGCGTGGTGAAAAAATCTCCTCATCCACTCAAGAGGCTTTGGATTTTCTTGAGTCCTGTCGTGCAGAGAAACAATGGAGTGAGGAAAAGTTTCATTCCCGGCAGGCTGCGGTGTTGGCAGGTGAGTGGACACTTTCCTTTGAGGAACTCGAGCACGGGGCCCGTATGGCATGGCGGAATAATGCGCGCTGCATTGGCCGTCTTTTCTGGCCGTCCCTCCGCGTTCGTGATCTGCGTCACATTTCGGACCCCGATGAAGTTTACGCCGCTCTTTTGGAGCACCTCACGATCGGCACTAACAATGGAAAAATCCAACCGCTTGCGACGGTCTTTGCTCACTCCGACAGGGATGGACCGGTTGTTCGCATATGGAATCACCAACTTCTCTCCTATGCAGGATACGAGCAACCGGACGGATCGATCTGCGGTGATCTGAAAAACAGGGATTTCACTCGTGAGGCGATCCGTCTGGGATGGAAGGGCGAAGGCACGAGGTTCGACCTCCTTCCAATCATCATTCAAAAGCGAGGTGAAGCTCCTCGGCTTTACCCGCCGCCTACGGACCAGGCGCTGGAAATCCCGCTCACTCATCCCCAATTCCCTTGGTTCCCCGAGCTGGGCCTCAAGTGGTACGCCATACCGGTTCTCTCCGACATGAATCTTCGTATAGGAGGTATGGATTTTCCGGCGACACCCTTCAATGGTTGGTATATGGGAACGGAGATTGGTTCACGCGATCTAGGTGATGCTGACCGCTACAATGTCCTGCCCGTCATTGCTGAAAAGATGGGATTGGATACATCGCGTTCATCCGCGCTTTGGCTGGATCGTGCGCTTGTGGAGTTGAATACCTCCGTCCTTCATTCTTTTGAGAAGGCTGGGGCGCGCATCGTGGATCATCATCGCGCCTCCTCCGAGTTTATGGAATTCACCGCACGTGAAATGAAGGCTGGACGTGCCGTGTCAGCGGACTGGAGTTGGATTGTTCCGCCGATGTCAGGGTCGGCAACCCCAGTTTTTCATCAACGGTGGGACGATCTAAAAACTCTTCCCGATTTTATTTCCCAACCCAAAGCTTGGGTGAAATTTTAAAGGCGCTTAGTTGAAGTGGATCTGTCCGTCCGCTGCCACAAATCGTTGCATCGCGGATAGGATTTCCGGGAGGGCCGCATCCATTTGCTCCTCGGTGAAGCCAGCTTCGGCCAAGCATTTTTCATCCGGTTCGTAGTAGTAACCGTCCGCTCCAACCCCATATCCCAGTTGAGAGGCCGCGTGTTTCGCCGCATGGATGAGAGTCACAAGGGGTTTATCGACATCGGGAGCCTGCGAGGGGGATTGATAGTAAAAACCCACGGATATGAACGCAGACGGAAAGCCCCACGCTTCCAAAAGAGCTTTGGTGACTTGGCTTGAATCGTAGCCGAGGATGGCATATTCCGCCTCTCGCCAAGTTGCATATTCATTCGGTACGCGGCTCGCAATCTCGTCGAGAGCACTGAGGTTGGCGTAAGCGAGGGCGAACTTACCCAGATCGTGGATCAGGCCGGCCGTGTAGGCTGTTGAGGTATCCGCCAGATTGGTAAAACCGGCAAAAACTTCTGCGCAGATCGCCACGCAAAGCGAATGGCGACAGAGGTCGCCGGGTTCCCATCCATAGCCTCGGAGCGGATGAACAAGCCAGCGGCCGGTCAGGGTGTTTGCCGCAATACGGTAGAGGGTTTTGCTACCCAGACGAAGGACGGCATCGGCGATATTGTCGCAACGTGATGCATTTCCGAAGTAGGCGGAGTTGGCTGTCCGCAACACACTGGTCGCGAGTCCCGTATCCATCGTGATGAGAGTTTCGAGTTCCCCGATATCAGCCGCAGATCCCTCGGTGAGCTTGAGGAGTTTGGGCAGAATCGCTGGAGCGCAAGGGATAGAGCGGGTCATTTCGACCACAGTCTGCATTTCGGCGGCTTTATTCATCAGCGAATGAACTCCGGTTTGGCGGGAACTTTGACAATGACTTCCCCAGTTTGGTTATCAAGACGGATCGTGCGATTCACTCGGCCGCTCACCTCCCAAGCAACCACATCAAGTTCGAGCGAGTCACTGAGCTGATAAAACATGTCGATATTTTTGGAGCCAATGCGGAAAAATTTGTCGGATAACATGAGTTCCGCGCCCCCGAAGACCTTGCAGCGGATATGGCTTTTTTTGGCGCCTGCCCGAATCATGGACTCCAAGGCTAGAGGCAAACCCGTATCAAGAAACATCGGTGGGCGGATTTTTTGCCCTTCGCGGATCGTTGAGCTTGGCAACATGACGTGAAGAAGCCCTCCCACGTGGTGCTTCTCATCGTGAAAAGTGATACCTAGACAGGATCCAAGGGCAAATGTCGCGATGTAGGTGAGGGGGTCCGTGCTGATTTTAAAATCAGCGACTCCCACCACCAAGGTGCGCATCTGATCTTCGATGGGTTGTGGTCTCTGTGCCATGTTTCACGCGCATTCCTAAAATACGCCAGACCACAAGGTAGGTCATTTTCCGCCATAATAAAGAGGAATGTGACATAGGGGC
>CAYRTN010000149.1:0-4618 GCA_964427235.1 uncultured Chthoniobacter sp.
AAGAGGGAAATCATGCCATCGATGAGGAGGCCGAGGGCGCAGGTTTGCCCGAGGGCCGCTAATCCCATGTTGCTGGCCAAGCCGAGCGTTGCAAACCCCGCCATGCTTGAGGTGCAACAAAGAAAAATAACGGAGGCAAATTGCTTTTGCGCCTGAATGGCGTTCGCGCTCCGCTTGAAGGCGAGAAGGATGAGAATGCTGTAGTCCGTTCCTGTGCCCAAAAGCAGCAAGACGGCCGCGAGGTTGAAGAATCCCCATTGCATGCCGAGCAGCGACATCGCTCCGGCCAGGCAGAACAGCACCAGAGTTGTTGTGAGAGTGAAAAGCAAAACAGCACGGACGCTACGCAGGGCCACAAGTAGGATCAAAAGAATCCCGGCAAGAAGAGCCAGCGAAACATGAAGTATTTCACGCGGCAGCGTATGTTTGAGTTCCTCTCCAAGCGTGCCCCAACTCACCAGATGGACGCCTTCGCCTTGGATCGACTTGACCAGCGTGCTCTCGCACCCCGGAGAGGGTTCCACAATGCCGAGGGCGAGGTAGTTTCCTTCATCGTGGCGGGCTAGTCTTCGCAAAATCCATGAGCTGGCCTGATCCGAGGGCCAGATCGGAAGCCGATGGTTTCCCCATGTCTCGGATTGCGCAAAAACAGTGGAGGCGAGGGCGAAGGCCTCTTCGGTGAATCCATTATCAAGAAGAGAGGATTTCAATCGGGAGGACTGAAGGGAGAGGGTCTTGATTTCGGCAAGATTGGCTTTCTGGTGCGTCAGCTCAGGCCAGAGGGGTAGTGGGGATAAAAAATGGCGTGCAGTTCCATTTTCTTTTGCTGCTTGCAGGGCGTCCTCAGCGCGATTCAAGCGTTGCCACACCTCGGATTCATTTTTTCCTGAAACGATGAGGCTAAGAAAGCCACGATCGTCTTGGAGGCGATTGTAAAGTTTGCTCAGTGCGGCATGGGATTCACTTTTGCGCGGGCGAAAGGTGGCGGCCGAAAAGTCCGAATCGGGAAAGCCTTTGAAAACGAGAGAGCCCAGCAAAAAAACCACCATCCCGAGAGTGATCCACATCCCCACTCGCGCAAACCGATCGGATGTGACGACCGCATCCAGTCGGGAAGTCTGAGGAGAGGTGAGCGTTTTTCGGAATTTTAAAACCAAGGGAGCGTAGAGCCCAAGCATCACCAGCGCGCCGATACAAACACCGATGCCGACCATGTTGCCGAGTTGAGAGAGCCCGGGCAGGCTGCTGAAATTAAGGGCAAAGAAAGCTGCTGCTGTCGTTCCTGCAGTCCAGACTATGCTTTGCAGGCTGTTCCATTGGAGGGACCGCGCGGTGCCGGAATGTGTTAACGAACTTTGATAAATGAAATAGCCGTAGTCCACGCTCAGGCCGATCATGACGGAAGCGAATCCGACTCCGGCAATGGTGAGTTCGTTCAGCGCGAGTCCGGCCGTTCCGAGTGTCAGGAGAAAAATGAGCTGAAGCATGAGCAGCAGGCCAAGGAGAGGTAGGAATCGCCCATAGCAAATCCAAAAAATAAGACTGATGAGCGCCAGAGTGATGGGGGCCGAGGTCATCATATCCCCCTGCATATCGGTGGAGATTTCAGCGACGAAGGCGGGCTCTCCGGTGAAACCAAGTTTGACGCCGCTTCCGCTGATCGCTTCGTTGCAAAGGGCCTTGATGTCTTTAATCCAAGTCGCTGTTTTTTGGTAATCAGAAAAGGGGGCGGCGGCCTGGACATAAACAACGCGGAATGTCCCATCCTTCGAAGAAAACTCCGATGTGCCGGACAGCCCGGATAAAGCCGAGTCCATGAGAGAGGAGAAAATCCGGAAGGGATCGTAGGTGAGCATGGCAACCTTGATCGGAGAGACCGAGGAATTAAGCTCCTCTAGGGTTTCTTGGAGGGTGTTGACGGCCTGATCGGGCGCAAGCCGCTTTGCCATTTCGCGTATTTTTTCCGGAGGCTGGTTGAGAAGGACAAACGTGAGAAATGGGGAGAGATTGGCGGGGTTATTATCCCAAGGAGCCTCTGCAACGGCACTCTTCACGAGGTCTGAGCGTCCCTGCAAGGCGGTGGCGATTGAATCAGCTGCAGACTTGGCCTGTTCGGGATCGGCCGCGTCAATGGTCACGATAAGCTCGTCGGGTAAGGCAAAGTTCTTTAAAAAAAGAGACAATCCTTCGACTTGCTTGAGGTGGGTTGGGAGCAAGCGGAGGATATCGACATTGAAACTTATGCGTGACAGGCCGACGCCGATGTAGGCGGCCACCAGCAAGGCCAGCAATGTGACACCAAGGAACTTAACGAGCGCTCTCATCAATGGCAAAACCAGTCAAATCGCAATCAAAAATACTGTTATCCAACTTGGGGTTGAGTTCAACGTGAGTGAACTCGGTTCTCATTGAGGAGCCTTCTTTGGTCACAAACTCAAAGCCAACCCAATGCCCCGTCATGGGATCGAAATCAAGGAAGAGGGAGGACAATCCCTTCGCGGCAACGGGATCTTTGGGAAGCATCTCCAAGCGGCAATGGGGGCCGATATTTTTGAGCGATAGAACCCGCATCTGCTTTTGAAAGCCATCGACGGTCTGATTCGAGTTCATCTCCATCATGCGAAGCAAATCGGCAACGCCTGCGGCACGGGGAGAATCGAAGGAAACTTTTTCAGCCCGTTTTTTCAGGGGTTGAAGGATCGTGGCTCCTTGACGTGAGCCGATGATGATGGTTTTGGCGGGTTCCCCCAACTCCCAGCGGAAGCGGTCCGGCGAGGAGAACCAAAAACGGCCTTTAATGGCAATCGGGCTTTTGAGTGTTCGCAAGGCCCGCGTTTGGGTGAATTCGGCTGAGATGGAGCGGATTTTCTTTTGTGCGGCGAGACAGGTCTCAAGAACGGACAGGTCCAAGTCACCCACCGGCGTTGCAGCAGCAAGCGGCGATGCCAGCATTAGCAATACGGCAGCCACACGGAAAAGATCTACTAGCCCACGGAGAAATCGAAATGGGAAAAGCGATGAGTGTTTCATGGGTTGGAAGATGTGAAGCGGCATCGGAATTTTAAGACAGGCTGGATGCTATTCGGAGCGTGTGCCTATTAAGCGGTGTGGGTTGAATGTTTGCGCGCTGCGTGAAAGCCCGGCGCTGCCATCAATGTCGTCACGACCGCCATCAAAACAAGCATCGTAAATAAAGTTTGTGTGATGAGGCCCGCCTGGAGACCGATATTGAGCAAAATGAGTTCCATAAGACCTCGCGCATTCATGAGGGAGGCAATGGTCAGCGAATCCGAATGTTTGATTCCGGAAAATCGCGCGGCACCGTAGCAGGCAAAAAGTTTCGCAGAGATGGAAACAACGATAATAACGCCGCAGATCCCCCAGAGCCAAAAGGAGTCGAGCAGGCCTAATCGGGTGTTCAGGCCCGAGTAGGTGAAGAATACAGGCAGGAGAACAGCGGTGGTGAGGGGATCTACTTTGGCAGCTAGTTTATCGGCCAGACCGTCGCGCGGCACGGATAGGCCTAAGATGAATGCACCGAAGACCGAATAGAGGCCGACCAAATCCGTGAAAAATGCCCCCAGAACAACGAACAGCATTACGAGACTGAAAAGCTCGGATTCGTTTTTAAATCGGCTGTGAAACTTCTGCAGGGCTGGATTGATGACAAAAAGGCATGTCAAAACATAGATGAGCGAACCGCCAACGGCGTAGAGCGCCAGCATCGGGTTTCCCGAGATGCATCCTAGGACTACGGCGAGAAGCATCCATGCCACAACATCGTCGAAGCTTCCCGCTGCGAGGGCGATGGTTCCAACGAGTGTCCCGGAAAGACCGTGTTCCCTGATGATGCGGGCGAGCATGGGGAAGGCGGTGATGGACAAAGCGGCTCCAATAAAAAGCCACGCCACCGGTGCGGAGACATGCGGGGCAAAGAATCCACCTTTCTTCTGAAGCCAATAAGCAACCGCTCCACCGAGGATAAATGGGGCCAAAATGCCCGCCGAAGAGACAGCGAGCGCAGTGCGGAGTTTCTCACGGAAGAGGTCCGAGCGAAATTCCAATCCGACCACAAACATGTAGAGAGTGAGGCCAAGCGAAGCAACTGAGTAAAGGATGGGTTTGGAGGCTGCTGGAAAAACGAAGGTTGCTGCATCCGGCCACAGCAGGCCGAAGAGGGAGGGGCCGAGAAGAACGCCTGCAATCATTTCCCCGATGACAGGAGTTTGTCCGACCCGGCGCATCACAGCCCGCATGACGGCGCAGACGGAAAGAATGACAGCTAACTGCAAAAAAAAGTGAGCTGCGCCATTGGTTGCCGAATTCATAAGTGGTGGTTGGTATCCATCGGATGAACGTGATCAAGCGATGGCATAGCGAGAGCGGAACGGTGAATCTCCAAGGACGAATCGCTCGGCGTATTTCAAAACGCCCCGGCTCCAAGACTCGGCTGTCGTGAATCCTGATGCCATGCCAGACATATTGGCGCTCATGAATGTTTCAATGAAGCCCAACGGGAGAAAGGGCAGTTTCGTTTGAAATTCACGCCCTCGGTCGTGAAGCTCGAAAATCCTTCCATCGTAAAAGTAATCAATGAGGTCCCGCCAAGCGTTCAGGC
>CAYRTN010000150.1:0-4545 GCA_964427235.1 uncultured Chthoniobacter sp.
GGTCGTAGAGTTCCTTTCCATTGATGAGGCTGAAACGCTGGTTGCGGATGGAGGAGCCCATAAACGTCAATTTTTCCACGGGTGTTCCTGAGGGCCAGCGAGCGACGTGCATCGGGATGGTTCGATCCGTCCAATCCGCAGGCTGTTTTCCAGCGAGCAGGATGGGAAGTAGCGAGCGCCCGTCGGTCTTTGGAAACTTCGCTAAATCCAAGCCGCAAATTTCACCCAGCGTAGGCAAAACATCATACATGCCCGCCAAAGTGTTCACCGTGCTTCCAGCTGGGAATCGTCCTTTCCACGAAAAAACCGCCGGCACGCGGACCCCGCCTTGATAAGGGCAGGCTTTCGAACCGCGCAAACCGCCCGAGAAATCGGCCACGGCAGATCCATTGTCACCCATGAAAATGACCACCGTATCGCGATCGAGACCATCTTTTGCAAAGGATTCCAAGAGTTTCCCGACTTGGGCATCAATGTTGGCGATCATGCCGTAGAATTTTGCGACCTCTTCCTTCAAGCCCATGGCGCGGTAGGGAGCGGCCCACTCGTCTGAGATCTGGAGCGGCCCATGCGGAGCATTGAGCGGCATGTAACAAAACCACGGCTTTTTGTCTTTTTCGATCCAGCGCTGAGCTTCACTCACAAAGATATCGGTCATGTAACCTTTAAACGGCTTCCACTCGCCATTTTCCTGAAGGTAGGGATCAAACATCGTGCTGCCCCAGTAGTCCGGCGTTTGACCGACCCCCCCACCACCTATTAGCAAAGAATGGTCAAATCCGCGGTCGTTGGGATGGAATACGCTCGACTCACCCAGATGCCACTTCCCGAAAATGCCGGTGCGATAGCCGGCTTTTTTAAAAGCATCCGCCATGATCGGCACGCCGGCCCGTAGCAGATTCCTTCCCTCGATTGTATGAGTAACAGAGGAACGAAATTCATGCCGTCCGGTCATGAGAGTCGCGCGTGTTGGCGAGCAAGTCGGACTGGCAATAAAATCCGTGAATCGCACGCCGCTCGCTGCGAGCGCATCGAGGTTCGGAGTCTTGAGTTTGGGATTGCCTTGAAAGGCGGCATCTCCAAAACCTTGGTCATCGGTTAAAATCAGCAGCACATTCGGGCGCGACTTGCTGTCTGCGGGGGCCGCAAATATAGGATGCAGGAGAGTGAGCATCGAAATGCAGATAATGCCAGCTAGTGTTTGTGATTTCATTTGATTGATTGTGCCCGCGCCATATGACATCCGCTACCCCTCCGAACTACTTCCCCAGTGCTGTTGTGCTGAAAAAGCCTGGATCTGGCCGATGCAACAATTGCGGACCGTGATCCGGAGTGGGGTTGAGATGCCATCAAGAACTTTTAGTTACCAACATCAATTCGGATTGAAAAGTCATTTAGCTCACTTGAAAAGAAAGCGCACCTGACAGCAAATGGATCGTTCTCAGATGGCGCTATCGGTGATCTCTTGCCGCAAATATTCGATCACGTCTTGGAAACGCACCGCATTGCGGGGGTCGGCTTCCACCAAGGCTTCGTGCGCGATGAGAATGGCCGTTTTTTGCTCCTCCGGAGTGGTTGAAGCCGCACTCGCGACCTTCAAAGCGCTAGGCGCATTCGGGGCGGGTTCCGGTTCGACATGGAAAAGGTGGTCGAGACCCAGACTCTCCAAGAGCGAAAAATTTCTTTCATTGGCCCGCACAACGCGAAGTTGTCCACTCTGAACCTCACGGAGTTGGAAGGCCACGGAGGTCAGCATTCCCATAAAAGTGGAATCCATTAACTCGCACGCGCCGAGATCCAAGACAAATTCCTGACGGCCCTTGTCGATCATACGCCCCACAAATTCCTTCACGCACTGGCTGTTTTCGAATGTACCCCGCCCGTCCACTTTCAACCAAACAGTCTCCTTTGAACTGCCGACGAGGATGCATGATGTTTTGCTCACAATATCTTTGATGTAATTAGAACTGGGTCTCGTGAGTTGTCAAACGGCCTACTTCCACATGAACGACTGGCCGAGGGCCACAATTTTACGGTCCTTGATAAGGACAATTCGCCAAGAAGTGACGAGGCCGGCCTCCAAATAGTCATCGCCGGTCACCTCGAAGGTGGATCTGTAGGATCCGCATGCTTGAGAATAGGAACGCTCTTGGGCCATCACGAAGTTGCCGAGGCCGGCTTGGCGGTATTCCAAGCGCATAGTGACGTCGGATGGTGTCGAGCTTTTCCAGTAAATCGTGTAGTAGTTTCCGTGGCGTTTAGAGATCTCAAGATTGTCGATCGCTCCCCAAGTGCGTCGGGCACGCGCGAAGAGGATAGGCTCACTTTTCGTATTCGGCTCGACAATTTCCGGATCAAAGGTGTCGAGGAGGATTTTTCCGAATTTGTAATTATCATCCAGCGCCAGGGGCAAAACATCCGCTTTATCCAAACGGGTGGCGGGACCCTCCTGAGGAGTGGCGCACCCTGCCAGCAAGAGAGCGAGCAGCATGGCACAGAGCGGCATAAAAAAGCGGTTCATGTGGTAAAGATGAAAGCGGTTTTGGCCTGCGCTGTCAATTTTACGACGAACACCTCAAGGAGCGCATTGCATTGGAACGCCTGCAAAGTTATCGTCCGATGCAGTGGAACCTCTCAATAGTCCTGACGCGCCCCGGAGCCTGCAAAACCGCTTGGAACGCCTTGCGCGACTGGCTGCGCGTGCCCAAGCCAGCGGCAGGCGCGCCCTGCGCCGCCTCCTGCGCAAGCCCCGCACGGTCACAGAGGCTCCGAACCTCTTGCCGACATTAATTCAAGTGTTGGCCGCTTTTTCCCGTGTGGATGGCGAGTTGGTCGAGGAGGAGATTGATTCCAGCCTAGGGTTCCTTCGCTACGATTACCCAGATGCTGTTTACTCGGAATTGCGGGCGCATTTCCGAAATGCCCTCGACCAGAGGCAGGATCTGGATGCGATGGCGCTGAAACTGGCTGGGCAACTGAGCGACGAACGCAAGATTCTGCTGGGCGTCCAACTCTATGATCTCATCGCTAGGGCCGGCTTAAAAAATGATGCCGTCGTTGCCTACTACGCCTTCATGTCTCGGTTGGGAATGGCCACCCAGGCGATCGATATCGTTTACCAACTTAATGCGGACGATAAAACGGACTCCTCGATTTTCAGCACTGGGACTTCCCCTTTAGAAATGGTGAGCTTAGGCCACCCCGATCACACGGACGTGGTGCTTGAGGGCCTTCAACCCCAAGAGAGACTCAACGCCTACCGCTTCGGCAGTTTGGTCATTATCAAAAACCTCAGCGGCCGTGACCTGATCGTCCAGGGCCGCGCACTGGAGTCCGGTGGATTCGCGAGACTCTATGCGGGTCAGCGCGTCCTCGTGGATGACCTCGTTCTTACCTACGCGGACCTCATCTTTTATTTCAACGCCAAGAAAAACGTCACCCTTCCCGAGATTTTCGTTGCTGTGAATGATGAGGACGAAGTGACGTTGGAAAAAAACAAAACGCGTGACACTTGCCTCCAGGTTGCCTTCGGACTTCGTGTGTGCGTAAAGGCCATCAAGGATGTCGATGCTGTCCTTAATGGCACTCGGCTTCACGCCGGACGCGAAGTCATCGCCACCCTGGAAGACAAAATCATTTTCCACGATGACAGTGAACTCGACCTCGACTACCTGCGTTTGCGCGCCCGATCTTACGGCGGTCGATTCCAGCTCAGCCCTTCAAAAAGCGAGTATCTTGTTTCCAACAACCCCGGACTGCTGGAAGAGGACGATATTCTTCTCGCCCCAGGACCGGGCGGCGACATTCTCCTGAAAATCTCCTGCGACTACGACAAAAAGACCGGTCAGCTTGAAGTTTTGCAGGCAGACCGCCCCATCCTCGTTGGCAACGTTCCCGTCCGGAATACCGCATTGCTCGCCGATGGCGACATGATCCGCGTGGATGTCGGCCAAAGCCTACGATGCAACTTTTCCGAGCGCCTCATCGAGGAGGAAAAAAATGTGATTCGCACGTTGGATGTTCGCGACTTGGTTTGTCGCTTCGGCAACGGATCGGTCGCCGTGGATGGAGTTTCCTTCGCTGTCGAGCGCGGGGAAATGGTCTGCGTGATGGGGGCGAGCGGGTGCGGCAAGAGCACACTCTTAAGAGCGCTATCGGGCCAATTTTCTCCCGCGCAAGGCGAGGTGCTTTTCAATAGCCGCTCCCTCTACCAAAACTACGAACCTCTACGAAAATACGTCACCTATATTCCCCAATACGATGCGTTCGACGAACACCTCACCATTGAGGAAAACCTCTCGTTTGCCGCGGCGATCCGCGCGCCGCATCTCAGTAACCGCGAGCGAATGCGGCGGATCGACGGCAAGTTGGCTGAACTTGGCCTCAATGAACGCCGTAACTTTGTGGTCGGACACACGGGTCGCAAAACCCTCAGCGGCGGCGAGCGCAAGCGGCTCAATATCGGTCTCGATATGGTCAGCTCCGCCGATATCTTTCTTTTCGACGAGCCGACGAGCGGACTCAGCTCGAAGGATTCCGAGCACA
>CAYRTN010000151.1:0-2925 GCA_964427235.1 uncultured Chthoniobacter sp.
CGAGTTTAAGAACTTCCTCGGCCTCTACTTCTGTATGTCAGGATTGCACGCCCTTCACGTCATCATTGGTATGGCGCTAATGGTTTGGTACGGCATACTTCCAGCGAAACAAAATCGGTTCTCAGGTAAGTACTACACACCTGTGGAGCTGAGCGCTCTCTACTGGCACTTGGTGGATCTTATCTGGATTTACCTCTTCCCGCTTCTCTACTTGGTTGGATAGTTCTCGGAGAATTACAAAATGGCACATTCAAACTCACATTCGCACGGCCACGAAGAGACCGGTCACGTCATTCCTGAGAGCACGTTCGTCAAGGTTCTGATAGCTCTGCTCGTTCTTACAGTTATCACGGTGCTCGCAGCGCAGGTTGATATGGGTAAGTGGAATATCGCAGGTGCGCTTGTTATCGCTTCGGTTAAGGCGAGCCTTGTAATTGCAGTGTTCATGCACGGCAAATACGAGAACAAGATTATCTGGACCTACATTTTGATTCCATTCATTTTGCTGTTCATCATGATCGGCGGAATATTTACTGATGATCCTTTCCGCTCTCATCCAGAAAACTCTCAGCAAGGCACTGTAGAGGCTCCTAAGGTAGCTTCGTCCCACCACTAAGCTGTAGAAGCTTTGTAGAGGGCTGTTGAGCAACGGCGTGCGGAATATCCCGCGCGCCGTTTTTTATTGCAGGTGCTTACTCCAGGATTTCAACAAATTCAACTTTTCCGGTCTCTGGTTCAAGGAATGCGATGGTGTAGCTGTCTGCTGAAAAAAGGGCACCTGGATTGACAATCCGAGTCTTCCCCACGACTTCGTCGCGCGGAACGTGTGTGTGCCCATGTAGCACATAATCGTAGTCTTGCATCGCTACGGCTTCATCGATAACCCGAGCGCTCGTTCCATGATTGACGAAGAATTTTTTGCCGGCGTGCTCGAAGGTGAGCGTCTCGTCAATCTCTGAAAAGCCAAGCTCTCCGCATTTCTTCTTTAGCCCGGACCGTTCGCCATCATTATTTCCGAACACTAGTCGCAAGGGGAGCCCTGCAAATCTCTCCAGGACCGGCGGTGAAATAATGTCGCCACAATGAATTACCATCGAAGGGGAGCGCTCTTTAAAGAGTTTTACCGCTTTGATAATCATCCGTACATCTTCATGGGTATCTGAGACTATTCCGACCAAGGTGTTCATAGAGGGACACAATAGCGTAACGTAGGCGTTCTTATCTACCGGGAATCACATGCTGACTACGTAGGGACTTTACGGGAACTGAGCCAATCCGTGCACGTGCGCAACGAGATACTGCTTCGACTGCTTGTTTCCATCGTGCCACTCCTTTGTTGCCTGACCCATATGAGAGCATATTCGAGGAAGGTGTTTGAGGTGGTATCCCTGTTCCAGGCATTGGGCAGAGTGCATCACGTCACAATAGTCGAACGGATATTCGGGCGAGTAGGGATTGTTCTTCATATACTCGGTGAAGGCTATAAACACGGCCCCCTGAACGTGAAAATGCTTGTCCGGAGGGAGATGGTTTGGCGATGGGGTCACCGTACCGCCGATGCGGAACCCCGCGTTGTACTCCTCCTCGGACATATTTCCGACCAGATATTGAAGCCAGCGAGGATCGTAAATGTAGGTGTCTTTCGCGCACAGGTAGACTAACCAGCGTGAGTCTGCGGCTTCAATCGCTTTGTTCGTAGCCTGTGCAAGCTGCCCTTCGTTATTGTTCTCGATGTATTTCATTGAGCACAGTTCACCGTTCTCATGCACGAATTCAGCGACATCGCGCTTGAGTTCGGGATCTGTGTTGTTATCCACCACGATGATTTCGACTTGGGAGAGATCGTAACGGGTGCGCACGATGATGTGGTTGAACACACGCTTAAAGAAATCGTTGTTCTCAAAGGGGCAGATGACTATTGAGACTTCTTTCATGTGGCCAGGACCAATAAATCAGCTACTTATCCTATCGACGTGAGCAGAGCTCAGCTTGAGCGCTCCATGGAATGCCCTAACGCGTTGATTGCAGTAAAGTTTTTGCGTGAAGTGTCGTTATTTACTCTTAGGAGACCTTCATCGGTCATCGTGGGAACATTGGGATGGCGAGCAAACAGGAGATCATGGATTCGATTCCTACCTCATGGCGGGACCACGCTCCTTTTGCGCAGTGGTTAGTGCGTCGTACCTTGCCCTGTACCATAGTCGACCTCGGCGTTGATTTCGGATTCTCAACGTTCACCTTTGCCATGACAGGAATTGGGTTCGTATTTGGTATCGATGCGTTTGAGGGGGATGCTCATGCTGGTGCACGTGATACCGAACGGTCCGTGCGCGAAAAGCAAAGGGATTTAGAGCTTACGAATTGCACGATTGTTCGCGGACGCTTCGATGAAGTTGCGGCCTCTTGGTCAACTCCCGTCGATCTCCTCCACATCGATGGATACCACTCCATGGAGGCTGCAAAAAGCGACTATGATACATGGACAAGGTTTCTTAAGCCCAAGGGTGTTGTTTTGATGCACGACACCTGTGTTGATGGCTATGGCGTGAAAGATTTCTTCAGCACCATCGATCTTCCAAAAGTTAACTTCGGGCACTGCTACGGGCTTGGAGTTGTTTCTCGAGATGAAAAGCTCATAGAAGAGATCCAGACTGTATTTAAGGATAAACTCGTTTAACAGCGGGGACCGGCGTCTTCGTTCTGTTGCCCTGCAAATAGAGCGCTATTGCCACCCATATCAACGAGAATGATACGAGCGCACCGGCCGTTACCGGTTCATCAAAGACGAGGACTGCCAAGATAAACTGCAACGTTGGCGATAGATACTGTAAGATACCGAGCGTTGAGAGTGGTAGAAGTTGTCCTGCTCGAACGAACCATATCAGTGGCAGCGAGGTGCACACGCCCGTTAGGATGAGCAGCACG
>CAYRTN010000151.1:2935-4537 GCA_964427235.1 uncultured Chthoniobacter sp.
AAATGGGATTCTCCCTGAGTTGATAGGCATATAAGATACGAAAGTGCTACCGGCGCAAGGAGCAGCGTCTCCACGGTTAAACCGACAAGGGAGCTCACTTCCAACTTTTTTCGCGCGAATCCGTAAAATGACATTGAGAATGCAAGATAGAGCCCGAGCCAAGGTATGGTGCTGGCGCTGAGAGTCTTGAGCAGCACTCCCGTGCTCGCTAATACTACCGCATACTTCTTGGTAACGGAGAGGTGCTCTTTGAGGAAGAACGCACCGAGGGCTATCGTTACAAGAGGACATAGAAAGTACCCTAAGCTTGATTCCAGGAGCATTCCGTGGGTAACGCCCCACACGTATACCAACCAGTTCGATGCTATGAGCGCTCCCGTTACGGCTAGCATCGCCACTTTTTTGGGCGTTCTCAGAACATTGATAAGCTCCGACGTTGCTCCACGTGTCACACAAAACGCGAGGAGGAAAATAACTGACCAGGCAGCGCGATGGCCGATCACTTCAAGACTCGGAACGGCGGCAAGTTGTTTCCAGTAAACAGGAAGCAGCCCCCAGGAGGCGAGAGCTGCGAGACCGTAAAGATACCCGGAACGAGTTGGGGAAGGTGTCATAAGGGGCCGGAGAGAGGTAAAGTAATCGTTTAACTATGGCAACAGATGTTTTCCACCCGATTATCAAGATGACCTACTCGTAGGATTCAGGTTGAGATGCAATCGTTCGAAGAAGGAGTGCTACGACGCTTATTGTCTTCACGAATAGGGCTCTTTTTAAGTAAGGCGATCTTTTCTCAGTATCCACGGTTGGGATAGCATCTCATAGTAGTGTAAGTCATAAACTGTCTGTCGCGGGGGAACATGACAACAGCGCTCATTATTTTAGGGGGATGTGCTCTTGTTCTTCTTCCTACGCTTCTCTTTCTTTTTCTCGTGCAGCCGATTTGGGCGTTCGTAGAGGTCTGTGGAGCCTCGCTCTTTGGAACGGGGCGACGCATCCTATGGCTTCTCATCCTTCTTATCTTTACGATCGTAGCAAGCGTTCCGTATGCGCTCTTTGTCTCGACCTCTGCAGCTCTGCGGCAGGTGACGATCGTATGTCTCCTTCTTACAGGAGTTGTCGCTGGCATAGGATACGGCTTCGTTCACTACAATCCTAACCTTAAGGAACAGATAACGTATAAAATAAAAGAGGCTCGCAGCGCCTACGCCCAGGTCAAAGATATTTCGGAGATAGCGAAGCAGCTGAAATGGTAGCCACGGCACTCGTTGTAGCCGCAGCGGTTTTACCAAATAAAATGCCATCGTTTCGACAACTATATGCCCAAGACTCACTTTTCTATCGATAGAGTAACCTCGCTCAATTCCCTTCCCCGAGGCTCGCGAATCCACGTAATAGGAGTCGCTGGGGTCGCGATGGCGCAGCTAGCTGTTGAGCTCACAAAGCAGGGATATCTCGTGTCTGGAAGTGATAAGGACTTCTATGAGCCGATGGGAAGCTTTCTTCGCAATTCCTCTGTGACTCTCTTTAAGGGGTATGCGGCAGATAATGTCCCACCTTCAGTTGACCTTGTTGTTATCGGAAATGCCGTTAGCTATGAAAATC
>CAYRTN010000152.1:0-4528 GCA_964427235.1 uncultured Chthoniobacter sp.
CACACCTTGTAGCACGGAGTAAAATAGAATCAAGTTATTTCTGGACGAATCCTAAGGAAGGCCGAAGTCTGAGGGGTAATCACTATTTTAACATTTAAGCTCTTTAAGAACGCTTGCCGTGCTGGCGTATCTTAATTTTTCTTAAAACTTGCGTAAATAAGGCCGCATGGAAAGCCGGCAAGTGGAAGTCGGACCTCGACGATGAATTTCTCCAAAAAATCCTGCCTCGCCTGCATGTGAGCCGGGCCCGAGTGGAAAATCTCATCGGGGTCTTGGTGAGCTATTTCGCGGACGCAAACATGGCGAATGCGATGGCGTTTTCCCGACTGGCGGCCAAGAGGAAGCGACGACGACCCATGCTCAAATATCCGACTCATAGCCATGCCGAATAGCGTAAGCGCATCTTAAGTTCTGAAATATGGACTTATGGCAATAAGTCCATACGTCACTTTGAGATTTTCCAGAGAGCGTCAATGGTCTCGACAAACGCCTTGGCCCTGGCTGTAGGGGAGAGAAGGACTTGGCGACCCTTCGGTTTTTTTAAAACAAGGCCGGCCTCGTGGAGTCGTTTCACATGCTCCACAGCTGTGGATTGATCGATGTCGCAGACTGCCGCGACTTCGTTGACGCAGAGAGAGGGAGTGCGAATGAGCAAGCGAACAATTTCAATACGGCGGTGGTTTGCCAACCCCGCCACCATTCTTGCTCGACCGCGATCCATTGCCGACATGACTGGAGAATATATGGACTTATTGCCATAAGTCCATATATCAATTTCGTGATATTAGAGTGAGGTTAGATCTCGTGCATGTGGCGGTGTCATTTGTGATCTTTATCTGTCATCGAAAAACGGAACACTTCCTGTTGGAAAAGGTTTTGCAGCCCTATGTAGGCTTGACGAAGGATGAAACGAAGTGGAATTAGCTTGGAGCAGGCGAGGCAAAATTCGAGATTCGGATCTCAAACTGGGTAATCGGTGGAGAGAGAAATTAATTCGAATTTTTTTCTAGAGGTGATAGTGTGAGGCGTATGAGTTTCGCACAGGTACTTGAGGAGTTGCCGCGTTTCACTGTGGTGGAACGGCAGGAACTGTTGAGGAGTGTTTTGGAGTTGGACGAAGGGGGGCTCTCGGACTCTGAACTGGCGCTGGTGGAGCAGCGGATGGCGGCCTACCAAGCCGATACTTCAAGGGCAGTCGCGGCGGACACAATGGCGAAAAGGGTTCGATCGAGATTTTCTTTGTGAATTGGAATGTTGTCGTTCTGCCTGAAGTTTACTCAGATCTTGAGGAGGCGGGGGATTGGTATGAGCAAAAACTTCAAGGACTCGGAGCGAGGTTTGCCGATGAGGTTTTGGATGTGTGGGCTGATTTGGCCGTCCATCCCTTGCTCAATTGTAAAAAACTCCCTCGACGAAATATCCGGTGGCGATATCCGGAAAAATTCCCCTACAAGATCGTCTACTCTGTGGAAGAGGGGACAAAAACTGTCGTGGTCATAGCCTTGATTCATGCAGCAAGGCACGAACGAGTGATTCGAAACCGGCTTCAAGGAAAGTGATGCGAAAGGGTCTACCTCTCCAAGCGCTTCGCCAGCCTCTGCGCGGGGGGTGGTGGCTCCAAATCAGACAGAAGAGCTGCACGACGGCTTGTGAAAGGATAGATCTCCTGCCGGTCGGTCACATGGGCGTGTCTGCTGTGAGTGGTGCACATGCTTTGGTATGGAAGAGCAATGGTAGAGGCCCTTCGGCGACGATCCTTGAGACGGAGCGGTATCGCTGGGAGATCGGCCACGATGGGGAATCGCGCCCGGAGGGGCCGATGCCGGAGCTGGACGGGTGCAGACTTTTTAAGAGGGATTCCACGGACGGCGACCTCCCGGCAGGCGACCTCTGTGTGGTGAATTACCTAGGTGTGCTGGGCTTCACGATCCGGCGAGGTGGCGACGAACACCCGATGGCGCTGAGCGTGGCCTCAAGGAAGTTGAGCAATGAGGCGGACTTCGAAACGATGACGGCCGATATCGCGAAGGAGTGTAACCAGCTTCTCTTGGATTGGAATACTCCGGTGACGGTTCCATTTGCCTCGAATCCAGACGAAAGGCAGAAGCTTCTGATCGAGCAATTCATGTATCTCCGGGCGGAACTGGGGAGGGGGCGACTGGAGCAGTGGATGGAGGCGGTGCGCCGCCGTCCGCACTCGTCACTGGTGCGCCAAGCAACCTGGAGGCCTGCGGCGATGGTGCGAAGTAGCGACCATCTGCGGAATCCGCTGCGGTTCGGCAGGGATTGGCGTCACGAGGGCGGGCGCACTCTACCAACATCCCTGAAGGAGGTCTCGTCCCATGAGTCGGCGGACACACCACCAAACCGCTTCTTGCGCCATGCGCTGGAGGGATTTCTCGCTGTCTGCAACGGGGTGCTGCGAATGGAGGGCCGGCGTGGTGGACCTGTGCAGGAATCGGCGGCTCAATTGGCCTCAAAGCTGAATGGTGTACTGGGAGGTGGTTTTTTTCGCGAAGTCGGGCGAGTCGGGAGATTGGCGCTCGAGAACCAAACGCTCCAGAAGCGAGAGGGGTACCGCGACATCCTTCGCACTTGGGTGAAACTGGATCAGGCAGCGAGGCTGGATTGGGATGGACGTGTGGATGTCTTCAGCGCCACGGTGAGGAATGTGGCCAACCTCTATGAGTATTGGTTGTTTTTCGCTCTCTACAATCAGCTCAAGGCTATCCCAAAAATGCAGCGCCTCGATGAGACTCCCAAGGGAAGGGTGCGTCCGGCTTTTTGTAAGGTGAACGGGAGGTTCTCGATCAATCTCCAGCGAGGCAAGGAAAGCGTGGTGGTTTTTGAACAGGAGCAGGAGATGGGGGAAACTCTGCGGGTTCACTTTTACTACGAGCGCGTTTACTCGAAGGGCGATGTCCTCTCCGGAGGTGCCTATAGCCGGATGTTTCGCCCAGATTTCTCTCTAGTTATTTTTCCCGCTTCTTTTGCGGCGGGGCGAGGTTGTGATGTGGCGGAGGCCGAGGCCACCAGAGCGGGCCAGATCGCCTGCCTGCACTTCGACGCCAAATACCGTGTGGAAAAGCTCGAGGAGTTCTTCGGCGCGAGTGCCGATTCGCTCGAGGCGCTTGGTGAGTTAGATGCCGAGGAGGAGGGCAAGTCTACAAACACCTACAAGCGCGCCGACCTCTATAAGATGCATACCTACAACGATGCGATCCGCCGCACGGTGGGCTCGTATGTTTTGTATCCGGGTAATGCGGAGACTGGGGAGGAATTCCGCAAATACCACGAATTACTGCCGGGGTTGGGGGCATTCGCCATGCCGCCTGGAAAGCCTGAGCGCTTGCGGGACCTAGGGGATTTTATTGCCAGGGCCTTGGAGTCTCAGCGGGATAAATTCAGCCAACTCGCGCGGATCAACTATTGGACGCATGATACGGTCCGCGAGGAGCCCGCAGAATACCATGCGGGAGGAAGTGCCGGCTATGTGAAGCCTCCCAAGGATGCCAGCGTGGTGCTGGGATTCCTGCGCGAGGGCGATGATCCCGAAGAAATTCGAAAAGCGAAGGTGTTTTTCTGCCATGCGGTAGAGTGGGAAAACGCGGGCCATCTGCCGCCCGAGGAGCGTAAACCGGGCGTGCCTACGAGCCTAGGATTCGATCCTCTGCGGGCGGACTGGCTGGCTGTTTTTCAGAAAAAAATGACAGCTCCTTGGCTGGGCAAGGTCGAAAATGTGGGGATCGTGACGGCTGCTGAGCGAGCCAAGGAGTTGAGTCGAGAGATCTCCACAATGAAAGCGGCGTACTACTATCGCATCCAATTCGGGCATATCCATGAAGAGTCGCCCCGGGATGTTTCACGGCTTGTGGGGCCTCGTCCGAGCAAGCCGATCGCCTGCACTTTGGCGGAATTGGCGAACTGCAAGCCGATCATCTCAAGTTATTCGTAACACGATTTATGGGGCGATATCCCAATTCTGCAGAATTGGAGTCAATCCCACTTCCAGATAGACCTAGAAAACGATGCCGTTTTAAACCCAATTTTTAAGAAATTCTGATATTTCAAAACGCATGACTAAATTTTCGGGCTTATTTTTACTTTTCACAAGTTTGGCCGTATTCGCTAATGATCCCGCATCGGATGTCTCCGTGGCGTCACCCTTGGCCGAAATGGCCCCTTTTTTTAAAATTGGTGCCTCCCAACCAGATGTATCTGGCAACGGCTTTGCAAGACAGGGCAAAGATTGCAGATGATAAGGCATCGATGGCTGCGGCGGACAAGGCTCTTGAGATCTACCAGCAAGTCATCAGCGCATTGTCGAAGTATGGTTGCCCGCAAGATCGCGATGTCGCGATGGAGAACTATGCGAATATGTTGGTCTATCGAGCCAAAAAGGAAGGAGACCCAACTGAAATGCTCCAACTTGCAGTAGATACCTACCGCTTGCTTCTAAAAAATCGCAAAAGAGGGCAAGATACCCAAGCGTGGGCACATATCCAAGCCAATCTCGGAAGGGCCTTAT